>NZ_JANSHJ010000036.1:0-21417 GCF_047502615.1 Synechococcus sp. W60.3
CGAATCTCGTAGTAGCAAAGGGATTGCAGTTTGACCGCGTTGACGATCTTCTCCGGCGTGTTCTGGTTGACCCAGTTCAGTGCCTGCACAAAGGCATCCATCGTCGCGTCCAATTTAGCGGCTTGCGACTGGGACACCTTGAGCTTGCAGGATATGGTCAGGACTTGGCTCATAAGTTCATTGTACTTCATCAAAGCGCATTCCTCCCGACACTGACCCTACGGGTACAGTGCGGGGCTCCTGCGATTTCTAGCTGAATCTATTTGAGAGAGATAGTCTCCTCTGCCATGCGCTGCCCCAGACGACCACCCCCAACCCCTCTTCCACCCTGGGAGAGGAAATGCCTGCTCTAGGGGATCCGGGTCCGCAACAGTTCAAGTGGGCTAATGGGGGATCCCCCTCGAGAGGGGAGAGACTCAGCTCAGCAATATCCGTGCCTAGTCAAAGCAGAGGGCTATTGTTAAGGAATCTAAAGTAAAGTTGAGCTTTTGATATCACTGTTGCCGTCTTGTTACCGAAAGCGCTATCGTCTAAGCATCAAAGCTTTTTTCAAAGCTGCTTTATGGGCCCTGGAGGAGCATGACTCTAGTCAATAATAAGCTCAACTATACTGAAAATAATGTATAATATGTTCAGTACGGATTACTACCAGTTGATCTTTCTGTTTACTTTCGAGTCTGCCAACATGGTAGCCAAAGCAAAGCAGAAAATTGGTAGTAAGACGACACGGAAACTGCGCTTTGGGTATTCTACTCAAAGCTTTGCGGGATACCGCCATTCTGTTTGGACTCCGTCCCGCTAACGCGAATGGAAACAAGCAGAATGCTATCGCTGCATAGTTGAACAGTGATGTTCAGCAGTGTTCAGCGTAAATGTATCAGCGACCCCTCTGGGGCTTCTTCCATCCGGCTGCAGCTGAGAGGGCAAGGGATGGCTTTATGGGGTAGGGATCACTCCTCGGCGGACGGCAGGCCCCAGGGCGTGGCTGCCGATGTCAGAACGATAGTAGGCCTTGGGAAACTGCACTTGCTCCACAGCTGCGTAGGCTTGGCGCAGGGCCTCGGATAGGGTTGCCCCTTGGCCGGTAAGACAGAGAACGCGCCCGCCATCGCTCAGGAGCTGCTTGCCTGCCTGGCGGGTACCCGCATGAAACACCAACGCCCCCGTGGTGGCAGCTGCATCCAAGCCGGAGATGGGGATCCCTCGCTGGTAGGCATCGGGATAGCCTGGGGCTGCCATCACCACGCAGGCGGCATAGCCGGGTTTCCATTTGAGCTGGATTTGGGCCAGCCGTCCTTCTATACAGGCCAGCAGCACCTCGTCCAAAGGGTTTTCCAGCAAGGGCAGGATGACCTGAGCTTCGGGATCCCCAAAGCGGCAGTTGTACTCCAACACGTAGGGATCCCCACTGGGCGTGATCATCAAACCGGCATAGATCACCCCCTGGTAGCGGATGCCCCGCCGTTGCAAAGCCTCCAGGGTGGGATCCAGGATCTGGGTTTGGATGCGGGCCAACCCTTCTGGAGTGACCAGGTGATCCGCAGGGGCATGAGCTCCCATGCCGCCGGTGTTGGGGCCAGTATCGCCCTCGCCAAGGCGCTTGTAGTCCTGGGCAGGTGGCAGCGGCACACAGATCTGGCCATCGGTTAGAGCCAAAACCGACACCTCCTGGCCGGGGATAAACTCCTCGATCAGCACCTGATCGCCCGGCTTGGCCAGGGCTGCTTCCAGGGCTTGCACGGCTTCTTCCCGGTTTTGGGCAACGGTTACCCCCTTGCCGGCAGCCAGTCCGTCTTTTTTGATGACCACTGGGAAACTCTGGGAGTCGAGATAGGCCACAGCGGCAGATAGCTCAGCAAAGCCGGTAGCGCGAGCAGTCGGGATCCCCGCCTCTTGCATCAATTGCTTAGCCCAGAGTTTGCTTCCTTCCAGTTGGGCAGCGGCGCGGCTAGGCCCGAAAATGGGCAACCCTGCTGCCTGGAAGGCGTCCACGATCCCCTGCACCAAGGGCAGCTCTGGCCCTACCACCGTCAGGCGGATCCCTTGTACGGTAGCAAACCGCACCAGGCCTTCAATGTCGGTAGCCGCCAAAGCCACGGATTGACAGCGGGGCATCTGCTGCATGCCGCCGTTGCCGGGGGCACAGTAGACCCGAGTAACCTGGGGAGACTGCAACAGCTTCCAGGCCAGGGCGTGTTCTCGTCCCCCCGATCCGATGACCAGAGCCTGCATAGTGTGTTATTCCACCGTTTCTAAACCCAGCTTGCCTGTCTCCCGAACATCCCCCATTAGACCATGTTCTTGCCCCGTTTCTAGGGTGTTGGCACACTGTGGACGGCGAGAGAACGGCCCCGCCAGGTCCAGTTGCGGCCGGTGGTGGTGCGGATGGCCGAAGCCAAGATGATGGCCGCTGTCGCCCAACCCCCCACTGCCGTTAGCCACCAGTAGCGCAGGGGCAGATGCGCCCAATGCCGGAGCAAGAGCCGGATGGCCAATTGGGCCAGGATCCCTGCCAAGCTGGCCAACAGCACCTCCAGGGATCCCGTAGCCCCAGCCAGGATCACCCCCAACCAGGGCAAGCTGCAGATCCCCAAGACCGTACCCATTGCCAACACCGCCAAGGCCCAGTTGCGCTCCAGGCCCAGGAACCAGTTTTTCGTCCACCCTTCCCAGAGGGCGGCCCCATTGGCGTACATGCGGCTGCGCACCCGCGGCCCCCCCAGGCAGATCTGCAGGCCGAGGCCGGCCGCTTTGATGCGCTGTCCCAGCGCCACATCCTCGATGACCACCTCGGCCACGCCGGCGTGTCCGCCCACTTGCTCGTAGGCGGAGCGGCGAAACAGCATGAACGGCCCGAAGGCAAAGGCCTTGGGACGCTTGGGATCATTCACGGCGGCAAAGTCGTAGCCTGCCGCCAAGATGACCATCATGATGGGCTGCACCAGCCACTCGGCCAGGCAGCCGCACACCAACTGCGGCCCCACGCTTACCAGGCCGCTGCCGCTTGCCAGCAAATGTCCTAAGGCGGCTTCGATGGCTCCACTTTCCAGCCGCACGTCGCAGTCGAGAAAGAGCAGGTAGTCGGGGGGATCAGGCTGGGCGGCTAGGGCGGCAACGGCTTGGGCACAGGCCCAGTTTTTGCCCACCCAGGTCTGGCCTTGGGGGCGGGGATCCCCTTTGAGCAGGTGCAGCCGCGGATCCTGTCGCTTGGCGGCCAGTCCCTGGGCCAGCTCCCAGGTGGCATCGGTGGAGTCGTCGTCCACCAGCCACACTTGCAAGGGGGCGGCGGTGCTGTCCAGGATGCTGCTCAGGCAGCCCACCACGTTCTCCACTTCGTTGTAGGCGGGCACGATCACCGCCAGCCGCTCCATGGCCGCTGCCACTGCTGCCGCTTGCTCCGGCGAGGGATCCCTCAGCCAGGGGGAGGCCCGCAGCGCCCGCCACAGCCGCAGCGCCACCAACGCAATGGCCAGGGCCGTCGGCGCCAACACCCCCGCCAGGAGCTCCGGGATCCCCACGCTTGCTTCCCTCGCTTAGATACGAACGGCTTTGCCCATGCCCTGGCCCTAGGATCTCCCAATCCTCTAAGCAGACAGCGCCCCTTCTACGATATCGCTGTAGGGGCGGGGAAAGATCAGCCAAACCTGGCTTTGCGTTTCCACCAAAGCCCGCACCAGCGGCGAGAGCTGGGCAATTTCTGCGTAGCCGTCTTCGGTTTTGAGCTGGATCCCTTGGTCGTAAAAGCTGTAGCCCTGGACGTGGGCGGAGCGGATTCCCAGATAGCTTTCTGGATCCAAGCCATCTCGCTGCATCTTCTGGCTTAGAGTTGCCACCAGCTCTTGGCGTCGCTCGGCTGGCAAGCGGGTGAGGTTGCGGGCTTTGAACAGATCCCGCTCCAGGTAGCGCCGCGCCAGATCCGCCAAGATGGGATCCTTCCCCACCATAGCCCAAAAGCGGAAAGGGTAGCTGAACATCACATCGTCAGCGGCCAGGTAGAGGGGCAAAGGCAGCTCGAAGGGATCCCCCTTTTGCGCCGCCAGCGCGGCCCAGCACCAGGCGCTCAGGATGGGATCCAACTCGATCTCCCCCTTTTGCAAAAGGATCTGGGCCCGCTTGAAGAGGCGATCCAAGATGAAGCGGGCGCAGAGGCTCTTGGGGTGCTGGTAGACCTGGGTGTACATGAAGTAGCGCACCACCAGGTAATGTTCGATGGCTCCCAGGCCTTTGCGGGCGGGAATGGAGAGGGATCCCGTCTCCGAGTCGTAGTCCAACACCGTGAGGATGCGATCCAGATCCAGGTGGCCGTATTGGGCGCCGGTGAGCAGGCTGTCGCGCATGAGGTAATCAAAACGGTCGCAGTCCAGTTGGCTGGCAATGAGCTGCCCCACCAGCGGCAGGGGGAAGCGTTTCTGCCACACCTGCTCCAGTTGAGCGGGCAGTTGCGGGTCAAACTCCGCCAGAAGAGTCGCCACCTGGGGATCCTCGCGTACAATGCGGGCCGTCCAGACCTCATGGCGGCAGCCAAAAATCTCCTCCCCTGCATGGCTAAAAGGAGGGTGCCCAATGTCGTGCAGCAGGGCGGCAACCAGGGTAACGGCGCGGTAGGGGCGCAGCTCCGGGTAGCGGCGGGCCAACTTGTCGAGCAGCCGCCGCGTAACCTGCAGCACCCCCACCGAGTGGGTAAAGCGGGATCCCTCGGCCCCGTGGAAGGTCAAAAAAGCGGTGTCCAACTGGCGGATGCGGCGCAGGCGTTGGAAGGCCGGTGTGTCGATGAGGCGAATCAGCAGCGCCTCAACCGGATCCCCGCCATCCAGGCTGATGGCGCCGTGCAGGGGATCGTGGTAGGTGCGGGACTTGCAAAAGCGCAGCGCCATACTCCCACCATACTCGCCGATTGGCCGATCTTTGGTTAGCCTGTCTGGGGGGCTTCCCGCCCCGCCCGACACCTGCCCAGTCTTTCCAAAGCTACCCCCTTGCACCTGCTTTCTTTGCCGACAGATGCAAGCGTCCAGATACCGAAAAAACCGACCTCCAGACCCTCAGACGGCTGGGCTGCTCCTCCTCTCAATCCTAATTTTGCTGCTCGGATCAGGGCTAGCCGCCTGTTCTGCCGCTTCGAAATCCCCTCTGCCTGCTGTGCCCGGCCCACCCGCCCTCACCCGCTACGTTGCCCTGGGAGCCAGCGATGCCGTCGGCTTCAACGCCTCCATCTCCTGCGATGGCCCGGCCAACGCGGCCGGCACCCGTCCGCAGCGCTCAGAACCCCTGGACTGCCCCAATGGAACGGGGTATGTCCCTCGCCTGGCCCGCCTGCTGCCCGGCCCGGTGGAGCTCATCAACTTGGGCCGCTCGGGAGCGGTGCTCAGCCCGGCCATGCAAGCCCTGCGGGAAGGGATCCCGGCCAACCTGCTCCAGGATCAAGTGCCGCGCATCCCTCCCAATGCTGACCTAATCACCATCTGGGTGGGCGGCAACGACACCAACGCCATTGTTTTTGCCGCCGCCCAACGGGCCCTGCAGGGGGAGGATCCCTTGCCCTTTGTCGAGCGCCAGATCCAACAATTTGCCGCCGACTACCAAACCCTGCTGCAGGCGGTGCACGCCCGCGCCCCCCAAGCCCGCCTGGCAGTGGCCAACCTGCCCAACTTTGCCCTGATCCCCTTGGGCCAGCAGCAGCCCAGCAGCCTGCGCCGACTGCTGGCTCTGGTCTCCGTCGGCCTCAGCCAACGGGCCATCAACCCCTTGAGCCAGCAAGGGATCCCGGTGGTGGACTTGCTCTGCGATCCCCGCTCCTACCGCCGCGAATCCTTCTTTCCCGGCCCGCTGGCCGACGGCTTCCACCCCAACGACCGGGGCTACGCCGACCTGGCCGAGGCCTTCCTGAGAGCCCTGCAGCAGCCCGTTCCGCCCCAAAACCGCTGCCCGCCCTTTAGCGACGTGGGATCCCTTTCTCCCGAAGCGTTGGCCGCCCTTGGCAAGGCAGAGCTCTCTTCCAGCAGCTTTCCGGCAGCAGAGCTCAACCCCCCCGGCCCAGGGAAGAAGGAGGAGACCTGAGCGCCAGCCACCCGGTCTTACGAAGCCGCCACCGCCGCCGAGGAGCGCCGCCGCCGCCCCAGGGCTATCCGTTCCTGTTCTGTCTTCGTCTCCCCTGTGGGCAGAGCAGTTACAGGTACAGACTCCTCCTCAGGCGATTGCACAAAAACCAGCACCGTCGGCTTGCCGGGCAACTGTTCCCGCACAAAGCGGCGCACCACCCGCTCCACTTCTGCCTTGAGGCCGGCCCAGTCAATATCCAGCCTGCCCCGCTCCAGCGAGCGGGCAAAGCGCGGCCAAGCTTGCTTGAGGGTGTCCTCCAGCAGGGGTTTCAGGTCGGATCCCTTGAGAGAGGTGCCCTCGCCTGCTAGGCCCAAGCTTTGCACCTGCGGCGTGCAGAGCAACTGGCCCCTGCCATCCAAGCTGATCACCACCGTCAGCATGCCATCTTTGGCCATCTGCTGGCGCTCTTGCAGCATCTCGTCCATCACCACCCCATCGTGGGAAGCGGCGATCATCTGCAGGCCAGAAGGCACTTTGTCTACAATGGCAATGCGCTCCTGGTTCACCTCCACCACATCGCCGTTGCCGATGATCACGATGTTTTCCCGCGGGATCCCCATGCTCATCGCCGTTTCGGCGTGCTTGACGAGCATGCGGTACTCCCCGTGGGTAGGAACAAAGAACTTGGGGCGCGTGAGGGCGATCATCAGCTTTTGGTCTTCCTGACAGCCGTGGCCGGAGACGTGTAGCCCCTTGTCCTTGCCGTAGATGACATCGGCTCCCAGCTCCATCAGCTTGTCGATGACCCGCGTTACTGCGAGCGTGTTGCCGGGAATGGGGTTGGCCGACCAAATCACCGTGTCTCCTGGCTTGATCTGCAACTGCGGATGCTCGCCGTTGGCAATGCGGGTCAGAGCAGCCAGCGGCTCGCCTTGGGATCCCGTGGTGAGGATGATCACTTTGTCGTCCGGCAGGCTGTTGATGACATGCATCGGCTGCAGCGTCTCGTCCTTGCAGCGGATGTAGCCCAGGCGCCGCGCGTGAGCCACCACGTTCAACATCGAGCGCCCCAGCAAAGACACCACCCGGCCCTGCTGCTCAGCAATCTGCAACACCAAGTTGAGGCGATGTACCGAAGAAGCGAAGGTAGTGATGATCACCCGTCCCTTGGCTCCCGCAATCGCCTTGGTAAGGCCTGGCACTACCGAGGCTTCGGAAGGAGTAAACCCGGGCACCTCGGCGTTGGTGGAGTCGCTAATCAGACACAGCACCCCCTTTTCCCCGTGCTCGGCCAGCCGCTGCAGGTCGAAGCGCTCCCCATCCACCGGTGTGTGGTCGATCTTGAAGTCGCCCGTCTGGATGACAACACCCACCGGCGTGTGCAGAGCCACCGTGAAGCTGTCGGGAAAAGAGTGGGTATTGCGGATGAATTCGGCAAAAAAGTTCTTGCTCAGGGGCACGATATCTCGCGGCCCGACCGGGCGCAATTCTGTGCGGTTCAACAGCCCCACCTCGCGCAGCTTGTCCTCCAGCAGCGCCAGCGCCAAACGCGGGCCATAGATAACCGGAATGTCGAATTCTCGTAGGTGATACGGGATCCCGCCAATGTGATCTTCGTGGCCGTGGGTAACTACCATCCCCCGCACCTTGTCCCGGTTTTGCTTGATGTAGGTCATGTCCGGCAGCACGATGTTGATGCCGTGCATGCTCTCATCGGGAAAAGCCAAACCGGCATCCAGCAGGATGATGTCATCCTCGTAGCGGAAGGCCCAGGTGTTTTTGCCGATCTCCCGCTCGCCTCCTAGCGGGATCATCCGCAGAGAGGAAGTGGGCTTAGCTGCCGAAGCCGCAGGACGGGAAGCGATCGAAGTACGTGGTGTTGGCATACTAGCTTTAGATCCTCAACAGTGACAGTCAAACAACAGACGAAAACTGGTATAGACAAATCCCAGCAAACTTACCCGCAAGGTCATAGGTAAAAGGCGGATTCCGCTGTTGCAATTTACCTCTTTCCCAGTTGGGAAAAAGCAAAAATTAGAAGGAAAACTGTCTTAATCACAGCTCAAACGCCACAGAAGACCCCCTACCCCTTAAAAAACTCTCGTCATGGTAAAGGTAAAACCTAAGAAAATAATCGAATCATGAAGTCTTCGCCGTCCTTCGTTCGGATCCCTGCGCTTCAGCCAGGAGGCCCATTTCTTGCAGCACTTGCCGTAAAACCTGTAAAGAACCGCCCTGGAGAGGCACCAGCGGAGGGCGCACCTGCCCCACTAGCCAACCCTGCATCTCTAGCGCTGCTTTGATCGGAACAGGGTTGGTCTCAATAAACAAAGCCTTAAACAGCGGAAACAGACGCAAATGATAAGTCAAGGCTTGGTCGTGTTGTCCCCTGCTGTAGCTTTGAATCAATTCCTGCAGTTGCGGCCCAACTAAGTGGCTAGCTACACTGACCACACCGCTGCCTCCCAAAGATAGGATCGGCAATGTCAGAGAGTCATCTCCTGAGTAGATGCCGAAATGTGAGGGAGTGAGCCGCCGAATTTCCGAGACTGCGTCCATTATACCACTAGCTTCCTTGATGGCGACAATCGTTTCCAACTCCGCCAATTTCGCCACAGTTTCCGGCTGCAGGCTCACCCCCGTCCGACCAGGAATGTTGTAGAGCATGATGGGCAGGTCGCTGGCTTGGGCGATCGCCTTAAAGTGCTGATAGAGGCCAGCTTGGGTGGGTTTGTTGTAGTAGGGCACCACCTGTAAAGAGCCATCCAAGCCCAATTGGGCAGCTTTTTTGGTGGCTTCAATGGCTTCGCGGGTGGAGTTGGATCCCGTCCCGGCGATAACTTTAGCCCGACCGGCCACCGCATCTCGCACCACGCGGAACAGTTCATACTCCTCTTGCCAGGTTAGGGTGGGAGACTCGCCGGTGGTGCCACAGACCACGAGACCATCGCTGCCATGGGTTACCAAGTAATCGGCCAAACGAGCGGCTTCTTCGTAGTTAAGCTCCCCCTCAGGTGTAAAGGGAGTCACCATTGCCGTCAGCACGCGACCGAAATTCACAGGTTGCCTCTCCCCATCAACCACACCGCTCGCCATCGCCGGTCTGGGACCCCGCAAAATCCAATGCTGCGGGCTAGAGCCTTGATTATCCCCTTATCATAGCTGCCTTTGGGCCAGGGATCCCGTTTGGCCGAGGGGGCTGCTTGCCAAGGCCCGGCTCACCGGTTGCTTCAGACCGGCTAAAAAGGAGATAACCTAGAGAGGGCAGACCGTTTGAACCCAGAATGTACGGCTGCTCACCAACTCTGCCTCCAGTCGTGGGGTCAGCAGCCTTCTTGCTTTCGACCTTTGAGCTTCGAGGATTGCGATGGACGCCCTAGCCGCCCTAAAAGCGCGCATCTCCGCCGACAAGTTCGATCCCAGCCGCTCTTTATCGGAGATGGAGATCCAAGAGCTGGTTGCCTATGCTACGGAAGCCCCCTCTTCCTTCAACATCCAGCATTGGCGGTTTGTTGCCGTCGCCGATCCTGCAGATAAAGAGCGCCTCAAGGCCCTGGCCTACAACCAGCAGAAGGTGGCGGATGCGGCGGTGGTGTTTATCATCTTGGGGGATCTGAAGGGCTATGAGAAGCTGCCTGAGATCGCCCAAAGGGCCGTTGCCGCCGGGATCCTCCCTCCTGAGCGGGCGGAAAGTTGGGTAAGCATGGCCCAAGCCACCTACGCCAACAACCCCACCTTGGCGCGGGACGAGGCGATTCGCTCCGGGGCGCTGGCGGCCATGGCACTGATGATCGCGGCGCAGGCGAAGGGTTTGGTGAGCGGGCCGATGATCGGCTTTGACCCTGAAGGGGTCAAGCGAGAGTTTGGGATTGCCGATCGCTACGTGCCGGTGATGCTGCTGGCGGTGGGCTACCCTGCGCCCGGCAACTTGCCGCGCAAGCCTCGCTTGGGGGTGGATGAAGTTCTGGCCTTTGGGCGAGGGCGGGAGTTTTAGCTAATCCGCCGTTCGCGCTAGCGGGACGTAGTCCTGGAAGCCCCGCTCTGTACCCCCCTATATCCCAGCCCCCCAGTCCCCCCGTATACGGGGGGATATAGGGGGGCGGGCCGGCCAGAGTCGGGATGAGAGGCGGGAGCGTTCAACAGGTACAATGCATTCATCATGAGAACCGCTTACCAGTACCGCTTGCGTCCTACCACCAGCCAGATAGCTTTAATGGAGCAATGGCTGCAGCTGCTACGTAGGCAGTACAACTATCGCCTGGCAGAACGGTTCAACGGGTGGGAGCAGAATCGCTGCAACAGCCACGCTTGCCCGTTGACAGTCTGCCATCTGCCTGTGTTGAAAGACAAGCCCACCTTCTACTCCCAGAAACGAGACTTGGTAAACACAAAGGCTCTCTTCCCCGAATACCAAGCGATTCATTCCCAGGTGCTCCAAGACTGCCTACAGCGGGTACAAAGGGCCTTTGACCGATGGCTAAAAGGTGACCGCAACGGCAAAAGGGCAGGCAGGCCTAGGTTTAAGGGAGTAGGGCGGTATCGCTCCTTCACCTTCCCTCAGATGAAGCAGGACTGCATTCGAGGGCAGTTTATCCATCTGCCCAAGGTTGGGCCGGTCAAGCTGGTCCAACACCGCCCTTTGCCCGACGGTTTTACAAAGTAGCCAACCAGCGCAAAGATTTTCACTACAAGATGGCAAAGAAGTTGTTAAGTAAGGGGAAGCACATTGCTCATGAGGCGCTTACTATTAGGGGTCTGGCTAGAAGCAGACTAGCCAAATCTGTTGATGATGCTGGGTGGGGTGAGTTCCTGCAAATTTTGGCAGCCAAGGCTGAAAGAGCTGGGCTGTTGACGATTGCAGGGGATCCCCGCGGCAGCAGTCAAGGGTGCTCGGGGTGTGGTCGAGATGTGCCCAAAAAGCTGCATGAGCGGTGGCACGATTGTCCGCACTGTGGGTTGAGGATTGGCAGGGATCACAGCTCGGCGAGGGTCATCAAATCCAGAGCGGTGGGGCGTCCCGTTCTTCAAGCTCAGGAAATGTCCTGCTATCGGGCAGGGGTCACTGTTGGCGAAGCGTGGCGTAAGCCATGAAGCCTGCACTCTATGCGTCAGCATGAGTGTGGGAGTACGTCACCAAGGTAGGGAGCTATGGTAGTTGCAGCCTCTGCAGAAGACTTTGCCCTCTCCACTCAGCTTGGCTGGCCGGAGGCGGCCTATCTGCACATTCCCTTCTGCCGGCAGCGCTGCCACTACTGCGATTTTGCCACCGGCCTGGGCACGCGCGAACTGATCGAAACCTATGTGCAGAGGCTCTGCCAGGAGATCGGCGGCACCTATCGCTACCGCCATTTGGCCGGGGATCCCCAACCCTTGACCAGCATTTTTTTCGGCGGCGGCACTCCCTCCCTGCTGACGGTGGAGCAATTGGGCCGGATCTTGGCTCAACTTAGGGAGCGGATCCCGTTTCATCCCGACTGCGAGATCTCACTCGAGGCCAACCCCGGCACCTTGACGCGGGAGCAGTTGGCGGGCTACCGGAACCTGGGGGTCAACCGCATTAGCTTGGGAGCCCAGGCGTTTCAGGCAGAGCTGCTGGCCGCCTGCGGTCGCCTACACGGAGTGGAAGAAATTTATGAAGCTGTGGCCGACTTGAAGGCGGTGGGCTTTGAGAACTTCAACCTGGACTTGATCTTCGGGCTGCCCTACCAAACTTTGGAACATTGGCAGGAGTCCCTGCAAGCTGTTCTTGAAATCAACCCGGCCCACGTCTCCGTTTACGATCTCACCCTCGAGCCCGAAACTCGCTTTGGGCGTCTCTACCGGCCGGGGGAGGCGCCTCTGCCCAGCGAAGAGGCGACCGTTGAAATGTACTTGATGGCCCGGCGTCTCCTCACCCAGGCAGGCTATATCCACTACGAGATCTCCAATTTTGCCCGCCCTGGGTATGCCTGTCGCCACAACCGAGTGTACTGGGAAAATCGCCCTTACTTTGGCTTTGGCATGGGATCTGTCGGCTACGAAGGGGGGCGGCGCATTCACCAGCCGAGGACTCTCCACAAGTATTTTGAACAGGTCAAAGCCCAAGTTCACCCCCTCCCGCCGCCAGCCTCTCTAGAAGAAATCTGGATGGATACGGTGATGTTGGGGCTGCGCCTCCAGGAAGGGCTGGATTTGGCAACTTTACAGGAGCGCTTTGGCAGCGAGAGAGTGAAGCAGGCTCTGCAGAGGCTGGATCCCTACTTTGAAAAAGGTTGGGCCAGTTGCGAAGGGGGACGGCTACGGCTAGTCCCGCCCGAGGGCTGGCTGTTTTCCAACGAGATTATTGAAGAGCTGTTGTTTTGAAGTTGGCCGAAGGCCGAGTGGAGGCAGACTCCCAGCCGGAGCTAAGGCAGCTCAGGGGCTGGGGGGTGTTGCTGCAAAACCTGCTTCAGGTACCGCCCCGTATGGGATCCCGGGTGTTCGGCTACTTCTTCCGGGGTGCCGACGGCAACAATTTGGCCGCCCTGGTCGCCCCCTTCCGGCCCTAAGTCGATGATCCAGTCGGCACAGCGGAGAATGTCCAGGTTGTGCTCGATCACCAGCACGGTGTTGCCCGCATCCACCAGCCGCTGCAGGACGTTCAAAAGTTTGTGAACATCGTAAAACGACAGGCCAGTGGAGGGTTCATCCAGTAGATAAAGGGTTTTGCCGGTGGAGCGGCGGGCCAGTTCTGCGGCCAGCTTCACCCGCTGCGCTTCCCCACCCGAGAGGGTTGGAGCCGGCTGACCCAGCTTGATGTAGTCGAGGCCCACATCGGCCAGGGTCTGCAGGATCTTGGCCGCAGGGGGCAGGGCAGCGAAAAACTCCAGCGCCTCTCCCACCGTCGTATCCAGGACTTCGGCGATGTTTTTGCCCTTGTACTTGACCTGGAGGGTCTCGCGGCTGTAGCGCTTGCCGCCGCAGACTTCGCAGGTAACATACACATCGGGCAGGAAATTCATCTCAATCACGTTCACCCCTTGCCCTTTGCAGGCTTCGCAGCGCCCTCCCTTGACGTTGAAGGAGAAGTGGCCAGCTTGATAGCCTCTGGCTTTGGCGTCCCGAGTCTGGGCAAAGGCTTGGCGGATGGGATCAAACAGACCCGTGTAGGTGGCAGGGTTGGAGCGAGGGGTGCGGCCAATGGGGGATTGGTCGATGACAATAACCTTGTCGATGTGTTCAATGCCGTGTAACTCCCCCATTTCCGCCGGCTTGGGCACCTTCTGGCCGAGGTAGTGCTGCAGGGCAGGGTAGAGCAACTCGTTGACCAAGGTGGACTTGCCGGAGCCGGAGACCCCCGTAACACAGACTAGTTTGCCGAGCGGGACCTCCACATCGATGTGCTTGAGGTTGTTTTTGTGGGCATTGGTGAGCTTGAGGGCAACCCCTTTCCCCGGTCGGCGCTGGGCAGGGGTAGGGATCCGCCTCCGCCCCGAAAGGTAAGCTCCCGTCATGGAGCGCTCGCAGGCCAGGATGTCGGCTAGAGACCCTTGGGCCACCACTTCTCCTCCGTGGATGCCAGCTCCAGGGCCAATGTCCACGATGTGGTCGGCGGCGCGGATGGTTTCCTCGTCGTGCTCCACCACGATTAGGGTGTTGCCCAGATCCCGTAGGCGGAACAGGGTCTGCAAGAGGCGGTGGTTATCCCGCTGGTGCAAGCCAATGGAGGGTTCGTCTAGCACGTAGAGCACGCCCGTCAGGCCAGAGCCAATCTGGCTAGCCAGCCGGATCCGCTGCGCTTCACCCCCCGAAAGGGTCATGGCCGGGCGGGCCAAGGTGAGGTAGTCAAGGCCCACGTCGATCAAAAACTGCAGCCGGGTTTTGATCTCCCGCAGCACCAGCTCGGCAATCTGCGCCTGGCGAGGGGTGAGCTTCAAATGCTCTAAGCGGTGTAGGCACTCCCGGATAGAGACCTCG
Source organism: Synechococcus sp. W60.3 (assembly GCF_047502615.1). NCBI lineage: Bacteria > Bacillati > Cyanobacteriota > Cyanophyceae > Synechococcales > Synechococcaceae > Synechococcus > Synechococcus sp. W60.3. The sequence continues at coordinate 13,972 of NZ_JANSHJ010000036.1, forward strand.
GTGAGATCGGTGATACGGTAGCCTCCGACGCGCACTGCCAGGGCCTCAGGGCGAAGGCGAGCCCCCCCACAGGCCGCACAGGGGCGGTAGGTGAGGTAGGTTTCCAGCTTTTGCCGGTAGGTCTCGGAGGTGGTTTCTTGGTAGTGCCGCTGCAACTGCGGGATCACCCCTTCGTAGCGACGGTAGTAGCCCCGGCCCCGGTAGGGGGATTCTGCCTCAACGTAGATCTCCTGGTCAGTGCCGTAGAGGAGGATTTGCTGCTGCTCGGGAGTGAGGTCGCACCAGCGGCTGCTGAGGTCAAAGCCAAAGGCCCTGGCGACCCCTGCCAGCAACCCCAGGTAGTAGGGGTTCTCCCGCTCGGCCCAGGGTGCAATGGCCGCGTAGAGGGGAAGTTTGGGATCGGGCACAATGCGGTCGGGGTCGAAGATGGGCTCAAAGCCCAAGCCGTGACAGACAGGACAGGCGCCAACGGGCGAGTTGAAGGAAAATAGCCGCGGCGACAGCTCGCTCAGCACCGAGCCATGTTCGGGGCAGGCAAATTGCTCAGAGAAGATCAGCTCCGTCGGCTTGCCGTTGAGGTACTGCCCCGCCACCTCGGCTACTTTTTGCAACAGATGTTCCCGCTCCTCCTCGCGGGGCAAGAGCTCCACTACCGCCAGTCCCCCCGACTGGCGCAGACAGGTGGTCAGGGAATCGGCCAGCCGCTCTGCAATGTCGGGGCCCTTGACCAGCCGATCCACCACCACCTCGATAGTGTGGGTCTTGTTTTTGTCCAAGGTAATCTCTTCGCTGAGATCCCATACCTGGCCGTCGACACGCACCCGCACAAATCCCTGCTGGCGCAGGCTTTGCAGGAGCGCTGCGTGGGTGCCCTTTTTCCCCCTCACCACAGGCGCAAGCAGCTGAAAGCGCGTCCGATCCGGCAAAGCCAGGATCTGATCCACCATTTGATCCACCGTCTGGGGAGCGATCACCCGGTCGCAATGGGGGCAGTGCGGGATCCCAGCCCGCCCGTAGAGCAGCCGCAGGTAGTCGTAGATCTCGGTAACGGTGCCCACCGTGGAGCGGGGGTTGTGGCTGGTGGACTTTTGGTCGATGGCAATGGCTGGGCTCAAGCCCTCGATGCGATCCACATCCGGCTTGTCCAGTTGCCCTAGAAATTGCCGCGCATAGGCACTGAGGGACTCCACATAGCGCCGCTGCCCCTCGGCAAAAATGGTGTCGAAGGCCAGCGAAGACTTGCCGGATCCGGAGACGCCTGTAAACACCACCAGGCGATTGCGCGGGATCCGCAGCTCGATGTTCTTGAGGTTGTGCTGCCGCGCCCCCACCACATGGATTTCGTTTTGGCCGGACATCTCATCCCCTTTGTGCGCAGCGTGCGTGGATCTGCCGCCAAAGTCGGCGAGTCAAAAAATATTAAAGAACATTAACGATTCTAGTGCCGCGACAGAAGTCTGTCCTCTCCAGGGCGAGCGGGGGTGCCAGCAGGCCGCGTCGGTTTTGGGCAGGGAGCTGGCTTGGCTATCTTGGAAGGGCAACGCAAGGGCTCCTCGAAAAGCCAATGGCCTGGCCGCTCCTTTCTCTCCAAAAGGTCTTCATCTACCTGCTGGTGGGGATCGCCTTCACGGCCCTTTGTCTGGGGGATCAGGCCCTGTCGCCGGCGGTTATCGCCCTCTGCTTGGCGGCGGGGGCTGCCAGTTGGTTTTGGGAGCCGCCCCGGATTAGTTTTGCCCGCTATGCGCCCCTCTGGATGCCCCTGACGGTGAGCGTGTTGGTCAGCTTGGCGGCCCTGGTGCTGGCGGGCGTGCTGCCGCTTTCGGATGGGGCCATAGGCCTGGTGCTTTACCTAACAGGGGCCAAGTTGTTTCAGCGGGAGCGGGCAGCAGACCACATCCAGTTGGCGGTGCTGTCTCTGCTGCTGATGGCCATCGCCACCCTCTTCAACGAAGACATCAGCTTTGGGTTTTTATTCCTGCTGTATGTGGGGGTGGGGCTGGTTAACCTCACCCTCTATCACCTGCGCCTGCAGGCGGAGCAGCACCCGCAGGCGGCCAGCCAAGTCCGCGGGATCGACCTCAGCTTTTTGGGGTTTCTGGGATCCCTGGCCTTGCTGGCAACAATTCTCTCGGTGGTTTTGTTTTTCCTCTTCCCGCGGCTCAGCTTGGGGATCTTGGGCCGGCAGGCCCGCTCGCCGGTGATGACCACCGGCTTTGCCGAAGAAGTCAGCCTGGGGGAGTTCGGCACCCTTAAAACCGACAACACCGTTGCCCTGCGGGTGGAGTTCCCGGCAGGGGTGCCCCCCCAGGTGGAGTCCCTCTACTGGCGGGGGATCAGCTTTGATCGCTACGACGGGCGGGCTTGGTCGCGGACGCTGAACCGCGCGATCCCGATTTTCCCCACTGCAGCAGGGGTCTTTGATCTCTCGGCTTCCCCCTTGATCCCCACCGCGAGCGACCTCCAGTTCTTCCCCCTGGAGCAGCGGATTTACCTAGAGCCGCTGGCCACCACCACCGTCTTTGGGGTGGCGCCGCTGCTAGAGGTGGAGTGGCTAGATCGAGGTGGGGCGATGACTCCGCAGCAGGCATGGCAACGGCAAACTCGCCGCCTGCTCCTGCACGAGAGCGGGGATGTCAGCCATTCTCTGCCCCCCCGGCTGCCCTATCTCTACCGCGCCGTGAGCTGGATCCCCCAGGATCTAAGGCCCCGCCTGCGCCAGCTTAGCCAGGAGGAGCTGCTGAGTGCGCTTGACCCAGCCCAGCAGGCAGCCTACCTGCAGTTGCCGGCAGAGCTGGATCCGCGCATTCCCGCCTTGGCAGAGGAGATCACGGCTGGGATCCCCGACGTCTTTGGCAAGGTAGCGGCTCTGCAGAACTACCTGCTGGAGAACTACGCCTACACCACCGATCTGCCGGATCCCGGGGCCGAGCCGCCTTTGGAGGCCTTTTTGTTTACCCACCGCCGCGGCCACTGCGAATACTTTGCCACCGCCCTGACGGTGCTGGCCCGCAGCCTCGGCATCCCGGCCCGCGTGGTCAATGGCTTCTTGGGCGGGCGCTGGGTGGCGCAGGAAAAGTACCTGGCGGTGCGCAACGCCGATGCCCACTCGTGGACGGAGATCCCCTTTGGCCCCTATGGATGGATCATCTTCGACGCCACGCCGCCCGAGGCCAATGTCAGCCAGCGGCAAAGCGGGTGGGATCCCATCCTAGACTTCTACGACAGCTTGCGCTTCCGCTGGTTTAAGTATGTGATTCAGTACGACCTATTTACCCAGCGGCAGATCTGGCGGCAAATCCAAGAGCTGGCCAGCCGCGTGACTGCTCCCCAAAAGCAAGAGGATGTCGTCGCCGTCTTCCGCCGCAGCCTGGTGGGCTGGGGGCAAACGCTGCAGCAAAACGGCCTGCCGCTGGTGGGGGTGATTTTAATCACCAGTTCCATGGCCTACTGGGGTCGCCGCCGCCGCTATCAGGCCCTGCGCTGGCAGGATGGGGCCTGGATCCTCCTAGCCACAGCCGCCAATGGGGTGGTGATGGGATCCCTGTGGCAGCCTCCGCCCCCCTGGCCCACCTGGACAGCTGGGATCCTGCTGCCGAGTCTGGCCTTTGCTGGGATGCGCTGGCTGCCGGCAGCCCTGCCCAAGTCCCAGCGGCGCCGCCAGGTCATCTCAAGGCTTTATCTGCAACTGCGGGATCTGGCGACGGCGGTGGGGATCCCAGCCCACCTAGGACCAGAAGCTTGCCTAGAACACTTGCGCCAGGCCGACTTGCCTCAGGTTGAACTGGCCATCCGGTTCCTGCAGCGCTACCTGGAAGTACGCTTTGGCGGGATCCCGCTGGAAGCCGGGGAACTGCAGCGTTGGCAACACCACCTTAGACAGCTTAGGCGGTCCTGGCAGGCCAAGAGTTCGACGCTTGCTCCCAAAAGAACAGCTTGACTGGAAGACGGCTATAAAGCTCTACGAGAAGCCTTGACGTTATGAGGCAGTTAAGAGATAGTTAACTCTAGGTATAGACCTCGCAACCTGCCTCAGCCAAGTAGTAGACTTGAGAGGCGGATTGTCCCTGCAGGTAAGTTCTGCAGGAGCATTTGTGCGCGCTCTTGCTAACCGTTCAAGGCTGTGTTACTTTCCTTGACGTTCAGCTTTGAACGAGCAGGAGCGTGCTAGCTATGCGTAGCCATTCTCTGAGGGCAGCGTTGGCTGCAACCTTGTGTCTGCTGTCCTCGTCAGTTTTTTCCTCTAGTGTGGCTCAAGCGGCGCCTAAGCCAACCGGCAACGGTGCAATCTTCTTTCACCCAGATGGAACCTCAGCTTCCCACTGGGACATCACACGCATTCTCTACTACGGCCCCGATGGCTTTCTGAACTGGGATCGTCTTCCCGTGATTACCACCTATCGCGGGCACCATCTCGACCAGCTTGGGGGAACTTCCAACGCCGGAGCGGTGACCCATGCCACAGGAACTCGTGTCCACGCCAAGAGCTTTGGGTTGGATCCGGACGGCAAAGAGTACCCCTCTGCCAACGGCACCCTGAACACGATCATGGAAGAGGCTGTGGCGGCAGGCTTGGGTACGGCTCTGGTGCAAACGGGATCCATCATTGAGCCGGGGACGGCTGCCTTCGTTGCCGAAGTTGCCAAGCGCAGCGACTATGAGGAGATTGCCCTGCAGGTGGTGGAGTCAGGGGTAGACATCATCCTCGGCGCTGGCGAGGAATGGCTGCTGCCGGAAGGTGTCCAGGGCCGCTTTGGCAAAGGGAAGCGCAAGGATGGCCGCAACCTCATTGAGGAAGCCAAGAAAAAAGGGTATGCCGTTGTCTACACCCGCGACGAGCTGCTGAAGCTGCCGGCGAATGTCTCCAAGGTTTTGGGGGTGTTCAACGTCGAGGACACCTTCTACGACAAGCCTGAAGAAGAGTTGCGGAAAGAAAACTTGCCCAACTACATCGCCAGCGCCCCCACCATTGCCGAGATGACCGAATTTGCCCTGGCGCGGATCTCCCGCAATCCCAAGGGCTTCTTCGCCGTCATCGAAGAAGAGGGCACTGATAACATGTGCAACAACCTCAATGCCTCTGGCTGCCTGGAGGCCATGAAGCGGGCCGACGATGCCATCGGGGTGATTCTCAACTTTATCGAGAAGAATCCCAAGACCTTCATGATCACCACCAGCGACAGCAACGCCGGCGGGATGCAGTTGGTGGATGTCGAGTCTGCCGATGAGCCGCTGCCCCCTACTGACCCCGAAGGCAGTGGTGCCCCCATTGACGGGGTTGACGGCACCGGTAGCAAGCCGTTCATTTCCGCTCCGGACAAAAATGGCAAGCGCTTTCCCTTTGCCGTGGCTTGGGCTAGCGGAGATGACGTCGGCAGTGGAGTCATTGCTCGCGCTGCGGGCTTGAACGCCCAAGAGTTGGTGCCGACCACCGGGATCCTGAACACGGACATTTATCGGATTCTCTACTTCGTGCTCTTCGGGGAGCGCATCCCCAGCGAGCTGGAGCCCTAGTGCTGCAGTTACCTGCTTTGGACGGGCATTTGCCTTAAGCTCTGGTAGCCACGGGGGATCCATGGGATCCCCTTTTTTCACGAGACTACACAACGCTTGGATTTCTATGATCGTTTGATCGTTGAACAGACTTGGAGTACCCCTGCTGCACTGCCTGGTAGCGCCGCTTGAACTCCTGCTGCTGCACTTTGTGATCCACGATGGGATCCGGGTAGCCGCAGCGCCGCCGCTCCTGCAGAGCCCAGGATCCCTTGGGATCGTCGCCTACCCACAGCAAAGCGGGGGTATCCAGCCCGGCCAGCTCCGGCAGGTAGCGGCGGATGTACTCCCCTTCCGGGTCGTAGCGGGCCGCCTGGGTGGCCGGGTTGAAGATGCGCAGCGGCCTGGGATCCGTGCCCACACCAGCGCTCCACTGCCAGCCGCCGTTGTTGGCCGCCAGATCCCCGTCCACCAGCTTCTGCATAAAGTAGCGCTCTCCCCAGCGCCAGTCGATAAGCAGATCTTTGGTTAGGAAGCTGGCCACGATCATGCGGCAGCGGTTGTGCATCCAGCCGGTCTCGTTGAGCTGGCGCATGGCCGCATCCACAATCGGGTAGCCCGTCTGCCCGGCGCACCAGGCCTGAAACCAATCTTGGCGGTTGTCCCACTCCAGCGCATCAAAAGCGCGCCGATAGGCGCCGCTCTCCACGTGGGGCCAGTGGGCCAAGACATGCTTGTAAAACTCGCGCCAGCACAGCTCCTGCCGCCACGTGCGCAGGCTGCTCTCGGCCTCTTCGCTGCGGGCCTCCGCTTCCACTTCACAGGTGGCCTGCCACACCCGCCGAATGCCGATGGTTCCCCAGCAGAGGTGGGGACTAAGAAGAGAGGTGCCCTGCTCGGCGGGGAAGTCGCGGGCTCGCTCGTACTCGAAAATGCGCAGGCCCTGGCAGAAATCCTCTAGAAGCCTCTGAGCCACACTCTCACCCGCGGCCGGGATCCGCTGGTTGCAGACAAAGCCCAGATCCGCCAAGCTGGGCAGAGGTTGGGCTTTCAGGCTTGACACCGACTGCAGACTCTTTGGGATGGGGAAGGGATCCGGCTTGGGCAAGCTAGACCAGCGGCGCCAGAAAGGGGTAAAAACCGAGTAGGGCTCCCCCGCCTGGGTCAACACTTCCCCTGGCCCGTGCAGCAGCATATCTTGGTAAGAAAAAGACGGGATCCCAGCTTCCGCCAAGCTGGCCCGCACCCGACTCTCCTGCTGCCGAGCCCAGGGATCCAGATCCTCGTTCCAAAACACGGCCTGCGCCCCTAGCTCGGCGGCCAACTGCCGCAGCTCCACGGCTGGATCTCCCCGCCGCCACAGGAGTGGGATCCCCATCTGGGCGTAGCGCTCCTGCAGCTCCTGCAACGCCTGGAGCAGAAACGCCACCCGGGCTGGGGCCATGTCTGCCCGCTGCAGGAGTTGGGGGTCGAAAACGAAAACCGGCACTACCTGGGGGCTGCGCTGGGCTGCCCCATGGAGGGCTGTGTTGTCTCCTAGGCGCAGATCGCGGCGATGCCAGAGGAGAACTAGGGAAGTCATAGGAGGCCAAGCAACTGGATCCCATCTTGGCCGCTTTTTCTTCCTCTCTTCAACCCCAGGCTGCCGGCAGAGGTGGGCAAATGATGTCTATTCCCCCAACAGACGTCCAGGGCAGGGACAACAGCGCTCGTCAAGGTTTCGCTGGCCATCGCTGGAGCCCATGGCGTAAGCTGTATCTCCCGGCCTCACCACCAACTGAGTCAGCTTGAGGGCAAGTAGCGGATCGAGCGGCTCCGGTACATTAAGTAGGAACTGCTCAACGGAGCGCCGCAGCGCCTCTGGCGTCTTGCTCATCACGTCTCCATCCATCCATCGATGGCTTTAGCTAATCCGCCGTTCGCGCTAGCGGGACGTAGTCCTGGAAGCCCCGCTCT
>NZ_JANSHJ010000037.1:0-4537 GCF_047502615.1 Synechococcus sp. W60.3
AGGGCTACTGAAAGCCCGCTCCGTACCGCTTAGCGGTCGGAGCCGGGTAGTTTACAGTAACTGCAATCACCATCCCTCGCCATCTTCAGGCCAAACTCTCGCAGAGCGGGCAAGAAATTTTTGTTTTCGTGATGGGATCGGCTCAACTTCAGCAAGGCAAATCTCTGGATATCGTGCAAGTTTCTCCAGAAATCGAGGGCAAGCCGGATCCCCAGGTCTTGAGCTTTTTGTTGGACAGCCATTGGGATCTGGTTGGGATTTTGCCATTCAGGCTGGGGATCAATGGGAATCTCTTGCACCTCTTCGTGGCAGATGGAGCGAACCAAATGGCGCAGATGGTTGCGGAGTTCTTCTAGATCCTGTGGAGATTCAGAGGGCCAATCAACACACTTCCGCCGCTCTTCTAAGGAAAACTTGGCCCATTGATGGAGCTTGAGCTTGATCCCGCACAAATCCAGCTTTAGGCGCAAGGTCATGGGGATGCATCGCAGAGAGTCGGCAAAATCTTGCTCAAACTGAAACAGAGTCATGGGAACCTCGATTAGGAACCAAATCTAGAGTTGAGGGGATTGCTTGAGCGGTGGGTCGGCTTTCTCAAGAGCAACGGCACAGGCTTTTAATTCCGGCTGGCCGGAATCGGGACAACTGATGTCATGGGTAAGGGCATTACACTCGGCTTGTTCTGCCCAGAGGGATCCCCAGTGCATGGGTACAAATAGCGTACCGGGAGCAATGTTGGCAGTTATCTTGGCCGGGAAATAGGCCCGCCCGCGGGCAGAACGCACCTGAACCCAATCCCCATCTTGGAGGCCCAGCTTTTCCGCATCGCGAGGATGGATCTCCATAAAGGGTTGGGGGTGCATGTGCTTGATTTTTTCAATCCTGCCGGTGCGGGTTTGGGTGTGCCAATGGCCGTAAAGCCTGCCCGTGGTTAATACGTAGGGAAACTGGGGATCCGGCGGCTCTGCTAGGCCACGGGAATGGTGGGGGATAAAGCGGGCGCGGCCATCGGGGGTCGGGAAACGCCAATCTGTGTAGAGGCGAGTGGACTTAGGGGCCGAGGTTCTTTCTTTGGGATAAGGCCATTGCTGAGGGCCTTGTTCTGCCAAAAGGGCATGGCTGAGGCCGGAGTGATCGCAGAGGCGATTTGCGGTAAGGGCGGCAAATTCTGCATAAACCTCTGCCGCGGTTTGGAAGGAAAATTGCGCTTCAAAGCCCAACCTGCGCCCCACTTCAGCAAAGATCTCCCAATCGGGTCGGGCTTCGCCAGGGGGGTCTCGAAAGGCTTGACAAAGGGTAACCCTGCGCTCGGAGTTGGTCATCACCCCGGTTTTCTCGCTCCACTGGCAGGCGGGCAAAAGCAAATGGGCATATTCTGCCGTTTCTGTAGGGTAATAAGCCTCTTGATAAACAGTAAAGGGAGACTTTTTCAGGGCTTTTTTGACCCGTTCCAGATCCGGAAAGCTCACCAAAGGATTAGTGGCCACAATCCAGAAGAACTGCAGGGATCCGGTTTCCAGAGCGGCAATCATCTCGGTAGCCCTCAGCCCTGGGCAGGGAGAGAGGGAACCGCTGGGCAAGCCCCAAGCCTGCTCCACCTCTGCCCGATGCTGGGGCTGGCTCACCAGCCGATATCCCGGCAGCAGATGGGATAACCCCCCTGCCTCTCGACCGCCCATGGCATTGGGCTGGCCGGTCAAGGAAAAGGGGCCGGTCCCCGGTCGGCCAATTTGCCCGGTCAGGAGATGCAGGTTGATTAAGCTGGTGATCTTGGCGGTGCCCTCGCTGGACTGGTTTAGGCCCATCGACCAAAGGGAGAGAACCCTTTGGGATCCCTGCCAAAGCTTGGCTGCTTCGATCAAATCCTCGGTGGCAATTCCGCAGCGCTGGGCCACAATCTGCGGTTCATAATCGGCCAGCAAAGCTGCATATTCAGCAAAACCTTGGGTGCAGCCCTCGATAAAATCAGCAGCAATGGATCCCCACTTTAACAACAAATGGGCAATCCCATTGAAAAGATCGATATCGGTTCCAGGACAAATTTTTAAGTGGAGATCAGCAGCTTCTGCTGTCTGAGTGCGCCGGGGATCCACTACCACTATTTTGAGGGGGGATCCGGTCCTGTGCCGCTTCTTCAGGCGATTAAAAAGAATGGGATGGCACTCTGCTGTGTTGGTGCCCACCAGAAAAGCCAGATTGCAGAGATCGAGATCCTCGTAGCAGCAGGGGGGGCCATCGGATCCCAGGGATTGGGTGTAGGCCGAGACGGCTGAGGACATGCACAGGCGCGAGTTGGTGTCAAAATTATTGGTGCCCAGGCAGCCCTTAATGAGCTTTTGAGCAACGTAATAGTCTTCAGTGAGCAACTGCCCCGATCCATACATAGCCATGGAGTGAGGGTTGTCTTTGAGGCAGCGCAGCCGAGAAACCATCTCCTCAAAAGCCTGATCCCAAGAAATGCGGCGAAAGGGCTGATCCAAGCTCTCCCGAAACAGGGGATAGAGCAGCCGATCCCGACCAACTGCCTCCAGGATCGTGGCCCCCTTTACACAGACCATCCCCAAGCTGGAAGGATGATCCCGGTCGCCTCTCATTTTCCAGTCACCTGAGGCTGTCGAAACCGCCTCCAATCCACATCCCACACCGCAATAGGGACATAGGGTTTTGATGACAGCTTTTTCCGACTCCATCGCGGTCACCATGAGTTGGGATCCCTGTCAGGATGGATAAGTGTCTTGCATTTTGGATCCCGATAGGCCATCAGGTTAAGGATCTCTTAGCCGAGGAGATCGGCCACTTGGATCTCAAATCCGGGCAATACAACCTGGCTTTTGGCAGTCTCTTGTTCGGTTAGCCAAAGGTGGCGATCCTGAGTCTGGATAAAAATAAATTTGCTTTTGGGAAAAATCAGCCAGACTTCCAGTACATCGGAGCTGAGATACTCTTGGGCTTTTAGGAAAATATCTTCTCCACAGTCGGTTGGAGAGAAGATCTCCTCAACCAGAGGATAGCTCTGCAGCAGCGTGGCAATATCCTCTCCAAATTGCTGGATTAAATCTGGAGATGAGTAGGCAGCATCAGGTCTTCTGACTTTGCCTTTGGTTTGGCCGGGAGCCTTCACCAAAACCATACCCCCCAATGGCTGACATTCAACATAACCGAGCCAACGGAAGAGAAGTCGGGTTTGGAGCTTTGCATCCCCTAAAGTTTGCCCCACTTTCTCCACAATGTAGCCATCTACCCATTTGGTTTGGGCAACTGGATTGGCCAGATAGTCGGCAAGGGTTTTGGGCAGGGCAAGACCCGCTCCTCCATTGGGAGATCGGTTGGAACTACCTGAACCGGAGCAGTGGCCATCAACTTCCCTCTCCAAGTATTTTGAACCCTAGCTCAATCCCCTCCATGGGCAAAGCGGCGATAGAGGAAGTCAAGGGCGCGGTTACGCAATTCGTAGAACTCAGGCATTTCCATAATGCGGGAGCGGATGCGCGGTCGCTCAAAGGGAATGGTCAAGATCTCACCAATATGGGCAGCGGGGCCGTTGGTCATCATCACCACACGGTCTGACAAGTAGAGAGCCTCGTCGATGTCGTGGGTAATCATCAAAACTGTGCAGCGGTGATCCCGCCAAATGGCCAGCAGCTCATCTTGTAGATCTTCCTTGGTAATGGCATCCAAGGCCCCAAAAGGCTCATCCAAGAGCAAAACTTGCGGACGAACGGCAAGAGCACGGGCAATGGCTACCCTTTGCTTCATGCCTCCAGAAAGCTGCTTGGGCCGCTTGTGGGCTGCCTCTGCTAAACCTACCAATTCCAGATGTTCTTGAACAATTTCCCTTTTCTCCCGCCGGGATTTGTTTGGGTAAACCTGATCCACCACCAGATAAACATTTTCAAAAGCCGTCAGCCAGGGCAAAAGGGAATAATGTTGAAACACCATCATCCGATCTGGCCCTGGGGAGGTGATGGGCTGGCCCTTGAGGGTAATGGATCCCGAAGTGGGAGTCGAAAAACCCGCCACCATGTTGATCAAGGTGGATTTGCCACAACCGGAGTGGCCGATAATGCAAACAAACTCACCGGCGGCCACTTCCAGATTGATATTTTCCAGCGCAACGAAGGGCCCTGCTGAGGTGAAGTAGGTCTTGCCCACATTCTGAAGACAAAGAAGGGGCAGTCCTGCAACCGGAGAAGCAGAAGATAGCGGTGAGGAGAACGTGCGGGAGCTGGTCATCATGGTGTTTTCCAATCGAGAGTTTAAGGTAACAAAAGCTAAACTTCGCTGAGCTGGTACTCCTGCAGCTTCAGATCCTGCCGGATGGCCACCGACTCCAGGTAAGCAACGGGATCCTCTCCGTCAAAGCGGGATCCATCGGCAAAGAGTAAAGCTCCGCGGTCATGGGCCCGATCCGGCAGGCCCAGTTCTCTGGCGGCTAGGGCGTAGGTCTCACTGTCCAGAACTTGGTCGAGAACCGAAATCCAGTTGCGGGGAAAAGGGCAGAGGCCCCAGCGAGCCATCTGCGTCAGGATCCAGAGGT
>NZ_JANSHJ010000037.1:4637-21368 GCF_047502615.1 Synechococcus sp. W60.3
TTGCGGGGAAAAGGGCAGAGGCCCCAGCGAGCCATCTGCGTCAGGATCCAGAGGTGTTCCAATCTTTCCGGACAGGTGTTGCGCCCGTTGGCAAACTGGTGAAAACCGGTGAGGGCTTGGGATTCATCGGCAATTCCCCGCTGCAGAATACCCGTCCACCCCGGCTGCAGATCCTCCAGGGCCACGCCCACATACTGGGGCTGAGCCAGCCACTCCAAGATCTCAGAACGGTGCTGCGGCTGATCGCAGTAGTGACAAGCCTCCAGTAGTGCTTTGACCAGAGCCACGTGGGTGCGGGGGTAGCTTTGGGCCCAGTCCTGGCGCACTGTCAGCACTTTTTCAATGTGGCTGGGCAAGATTTCGGGAGTGGTGGTGACGATAAATCCCAACTGTTCCCGCACAGCGCGGGAGTTCCAGGGCTCGCCCACGCAGTAGCCATCGATGTTGCCGGCCTTGAGGTGGGCCACCATCTGCGGCGGCGGGATCACCGTCAACGTAACGTCCCGATCCGGATCCACCCCCCCACCGGCGAGCCAGTGCCGCAACAGGAAGTTTTGCATGGAAGCCGGATGAACCACTCCCAGGGTGTGGACTGTGTCGGGGGTGTGGTTGAGGTATTGGCGAAAATCCGCCAGGCTTTGAACGCCTCGCTCCAAAAGTCTGCGCCCAAAGGTAATGGCGTTGCCGCCGCGGGAGAGGGTTAGCGCGGTAATCAAAGGCACCGGAACTCCCCCTACTCCCAAGGTGGAAGCCAACGGGATCCCGGCCACCACCATAGCCGCGTCCAGCCGACCGGAGCGGATCCCTTCCCAGATGGTCTTCCAGCCTGGCTCCCGCACCAGGGTGACCTGCTCCAGGCCATGCTTTTGAAACAGGCCTTTTTCCTGCGCCACCACCAGCGGGGCGCAGTCGTTGAGGGGCACAAAGCCAACCTCCAAATTGACCTTCTCCAGGCCGTGTTTGGCAATGGCCACGCGAACAGGCGTTTTTTGGCGAGCCCGCTTTTGCTGGTTGAGAAAGTAGATCATCTCTCCCCGCAGGCTGTAGTAGTCGGGGTGACGCACCACTTCCAAACGATGGCGGGGTCGAGGAAAAGGGATCCGCAAAATCTGGCCAATGCGGGCCTCCGGGCCATTGGTCATCATTACCACCCGATCCGAAAGCAGCAGCGCCTCATCCACATCGTGGGTAACCATGACACAGGTGAGCTGCTCCGCCTGGGCAATCTCCATCAGTTGCTCCTGCAGGTTGCCGCGCGTCAAGGCATCCAGAGCGCCAAAGGGCTCATCCAACAGCAGCACCCGCGGACGGATGGCCAAAGCCCGGGCAATGGCTACCCGCTGTTTCATCCCTCCTGACAGATGGGCCGGTCGCTTGTCGGCTGCCCCCTGCAACCCCACACGGCGAATGTGTTCTGCCACAATCCGGTCCCGCTCCGCTTTGGGAAGGGATCCCAGCACCTCGTCCACGGCCAGGGCAACGTTCTCCCGCACGGTCAGCCAGGGCAGCAGGGAATAGTTCTGAAACACCACCATGCGATCCGGGCCGGGATCCGTAACCTGTCGGCCCTCCAGGAGAATGCCCCCTCGGGAAGGCTTTTCCAGGCCAGCAATGATGTTGAGCAGGGTCGATTTGCCACAGCCAGAGTGGCCGATCAACGAGACAAATTCCCCTTTTTGGATCTCCAGGTGGATGTCTTTCAGGACAGGATAGACCTCTCCGTTGTCGAGGAGAAATTCCTTGTCGACATGATCCACTTCAATGTAAGGCTGGGTCTTCATGATTCCCCTGAGATGATTTCTGAGAGCATGGAGAAATTGTCAGCAACCAATCTAAAACTCGGCCAAGCTCATTTAGCGATCCTCAGCCACCACCAGCGAGCCAATCCAAGCCGTGATCCGATCCAGCAGAAGACCCACCATCCCAACATAGATCAAAGCCAGAATGATTTCGCTGATGCGGGAGCTATTCCAGGCATCCCAGATGAAAAATCCAATGCCCACACCGCCAATCAACATCTCCGCCGCCACAATGGCCAGCCAAGACAAGCCCACCCCAATGCGCAAGCCGGTAAAAATGTAGGGTACAGTTGCCGGGAAAACGATTTTGAAAAAGTACTTCCAGCCCGACATGCGCACAATTCTGGCCACATTGCGGTAATCCTGAGGGATCCGCTGTACGCCGGCAACGGTGTTGATCAAAATGGGCCAGAGGGCCGTAATGAAGATTACGAAAATGGCGGAAGGGTTGGCATCTCGAAAGGCAGCCAAAGAAATCGGCAGCCAGGCCAAAGGCGGCACCGTGCGCAGCACCTGAAAAATGGGATCCAAAGCCTCGTACAGCCAGCGATTGACCCCGATGATCATGCCGCCCACAACCCCCACCAAGCCGGCCAGGGCAAACCCAATGAACACCCGCCGCAAGCTGGCCCAAATTTGCCAGAACAGCCCTTTGGCATTGCCGCCATAGTCAAAAAAGGGATCTTTAATGAGGGGATCCCAGGTGTCCTGCCAAACCTGGAGAGGGGTGGGCAAGTTGGCTCCGGGGCGGCTATAGGCAATTTGCCAGAGAACGAGCACTATTAAAATGGCCGTGGTGGGCAAAAGAACGCGGCGCAGCACTTGGTGGATTTGGACTCGCTGCCTCCAAGCAGAAGAAGATGCAGAGCTGGCCGGGGAGTGGAGCCCGGCATTGGACTGAAGAACAAAGCCTGGGCTGGTTTTCAGCAGCCAGTGGCCTAGGCCAACCAGTAGGGGAAGCAGGATCCGAAAGAGGTGGTAGCCCAACTGTAGGGCAGAGTGGAAAATCCTCATGGCTTGCTGGGAGTAAGGTTGAAGTCAACTTAAGAGAATCCCAAGAGAGAAGGGGTTTCAGTTGAACACTCTTTGTGGGGATTCGGGGATCCCTTCTCTCCTGGACAGAGGGTTTGCAGCTAACTTGCTGGGGAAAGTTGGGAAATTAGGCCAGCTTCTTAATCGCCAATTTCTCCAGGTAGGCGGCAGGATTTTCGGGATCGAACTGCACCCCGTCGAAGAAGGTTTCCACTCCTCGAGAGGTGCTGGGGGGAATGGCTGCCCCCTGACCAATGGCTTTGGCAGCTTCTCGCCAGAGTTCTTCCCGATTCACCCGCTCCACCAAGGCTTTGGTATCGGTGTCGGCAGGTAGGTAACCCCAGCGAATGTTTTCGGTCAAAAACCAGAGATCGTGGCTCTTGAAGGGGTAGGAAGCGTAGTTCTGCCAGAACTTCATCAGGTGGGGGCTGTTTTCAACGACCTTGCCGGTGCCGTAGTCAAAAGTGCCCCGAGAACGGCCCAAGATATCGGGCACAGGCACCCCCAGCCAGCGGCGGTCGCCGATGATGCGACACATCTCCTCTTTGTTTTCCATCTGGTCGCACCAGATCTGGGCTTCTAGCACCGCTTTCACCAGGGCAAGGGTGGCTTTCGGGTGCGCATCCACCCAGTCGGCCCGCAGGGCAAAGGCCTTTTCCGGGTGGCCGTTCCACAGCTCGCCGGTGGTGAGGGCACTATACCCCTCTTTTTGGTTCACCAGCTGGGCATTCCAAGGCTCGCCCACACAGAAGGCTTCCATGGTTCTGGATTTCATATTGGCCACCATCTGCGGCGGCGGCACCACAATGATGGAGACGTCGCTAGTGGGATCGATCCCGCCTGCGGCCAGCCAGTAGCGCATCCATAGGTCGTGGGTGCCACCAGGGAAGGTCACCGCACATTTGGGCTCTTTGCCGGCTGCTCGCAACTCGGCAAACTTAGCTTTGAGGGGGGAACTATCCAAGCCAATTTTCAGATCCCGATATTCGTTGGAAATGCTAATGCCCTGACCGTCCAGATTGAGACGGGCCAAGATGTACATAGGCACCGGCTTGCCATCGGTAACTTTGCCGGTGGTGATGAGGTAGGGCATGGGGGTGAGGATGTGTGCCCCATCGATGCCGCCGGCGGCGGATCCCAGCACCAAGTTGTCGCGGGTGGTGCCCCAAGAGGCCTGCTTGACCACCTCTACGTCCTTCATGCCGTACTTGTCAAAGAACCCCTTTTCTTTGGCGATGATCAGGGGGGCCGCGTCGGTTAGAGCGATGAACCCCAGCTTGGCGCTGGTGGTTTCGGGAGTATCGGCCTGCGCCACCCAGTAGCCTTTGCCCAAGGATTGCGATTGGGCGCGCGGGATCCCAGCCGTGGCCGCCCCAGCCGTGAGAGCAGCCACCCCGGCCAAAAATTGCCGACGGGAGACGGGAGAGGAAGTGCTGAACAGCTTAGACATCGAAACCTCCAAGATTTACAACGACGAAGAAAGAAAAACTTTCAGGACGGCAACAGAACCGCTAGCGGGTTACCAAAACAGAAGCCTGGGCGGCGGACGGATGCTGACGCGGCCTGGCCCCGAAGTGCTCCCTGAGCAACTCCACCAAGACCGGCTTGAGGTCTTCGCAAGGGATCCCTTTGCGCACGCATTCGCCCAGCTTGGCGTCTTTGCCCACCTCTCCCCCCATGTAGATGTCCACGGCCTCCACCACCCTGCCGTCCTTGCGAGCAGTGGTGCCCATAAGGCCGATATCGGCTACTTGGGGTTGGCCGCAGGAGTTGGGGCAGCCCGTCCAGTGGATGCGCACCATTTGGGGGATCTCCAGCTCCGCCTCCAGCTCCTCCATCAAGGCCACAGCCCGGTTTTTGGTCTCGATAAGGGCAAAGTTGCAGAACTGGTTGCCCGTACAGGACACCAACCCCCGCTGCAAGGGCCCTGGGTTGGGAGAGAACTTCTTCAAGAGCGGCTCTTTGAGGAGCGGGGCCACTCGGGAGTCGGGCACATTGGGGATGAGCACGTTCTGCTCCACTGTCAGCCGCAGCTCCCCGGAGCCGTACACCTCCGCCAAGCGGGCCAGCTCCATCATCTCCAGGGCGTTGAGCCGCCCCACCGGCACATGCAGGCCGACAAAGTTGAGGCCCGGCTGCTTCTGGGCATGCACCCCCAGCAGATCCCGCTTGTGCCAGACCACCTCATCTTTTTCCGCTGCCCTGAGCAGAGGGTGGCCTATCTGGCGCTCCACAGCCGCCCGGAACTTCTCTAGGCCCCACTCGTCAATGAGCCACATCAGCCGTGCCTTTTGCCGGTTGGCCCGCAGGCCGTGATCCCGGTAGACCAGCAGCACCGCCTCACACAGGGGAACTACATCCCGGGGATCCACCCAGACATCTAGGCCAATTGCCTCGGCGCAGCGGCGAGCAGAGAAAAAGCCGCCCACCAGGACGTTGAAGCCCAGGCGGCCATTTTTGAAGGCGGGCACAAAGGCCAGGTCGTTGATCTCCGCATGCACGGAGTTGTCGCGACAACCGCAGATGGCGATGTTGAACTTGCGCGGCAGGTTGCTGAAGGAAGGGTTGCCCTCGCCGTTGTTGGTGATCATGTCCTGCACCTTGCGGGTGAGACCGCGCACATCGATCAGCTCATCCGGGTCAATACCGGCCAGAGGGGATCCCGTGATGTTGCGCACGTTGTCCATGCCCGACTGGATGCTGGTCAGGCCTACCTCTTTCAGGTAGCCCAGGATCTGGGGCATTTCCTCGATGGGGATGCCCCGCAGTTGCAGGTTCTGCCGGGTGGTGATGTCGGCTACGCCCTGTTCTCCATAGGGGTAGATGATTGCGCCCAACATCCGCATTTGGCCGCTGGTTAGGATCCCATTGGGCAGGCGCAGCCGCAGCATGAACTGACCTGGGGTGCGCTTGCGAAAGAAGATCCCCAGCCACTTGAGGCGGTGATCCCGGTCGTCTTCAGGAATGTTCTCCCAACCCATCCGGGCAAACGCCTCCAGCTCGGCCTTGACCGCCAGCCCATCCTTTTCGCTTTTGAGGCGTTCAAATTGGTTCGCCATGATCGCTGCCGTGGGGTGAACACTAGCTACCCTAGCGATGACGAACCGTTAACTTTGGTATTGGAAGTTACACTCTGTAACAGGTTATGCAGTTTTGTCATTCTCGAATTGCGCTTTATGCATAAAGTCAGGCTTCCAGGAGCATGCCTCTAACCCCCAAAACCCTGAACTTTGCTGAATTTACTGAGCTTTAGGCGGTTTGGCAAAAGTCATTGAGAGGGATATAGTAGACCAAGTTTCCCCCTGATCCTTGAGTCCACCGCAACGGTTGCCGGGAAGTGAAGGGGGAAAGCGCTCGGGGGGTATTCCTCAGGGCTTTGCGGGATACCGCCTTCCTGCTCAGAGATAGGCAGGATGCGATCGCTTCTTTCCTGAACCATGTTCAGGAGAGTTCAGCGTGAATGTATCAGCAGCAGACCCCTCTTTCCCCTTTGGGAAAGGGGCTGGGGGTGAGGAAAAGCTAGTTGAGAGGGTTGAAAGAGTTGAAAGGCTCCATCTGCCAGAGCAGACGGGGCGGGATCCCCAGCCCTTCGGTGAGGGGTGCGGGCCGTTGGGAAGTTTGGGGATCGCAGTCGTAGAGAGCGGTGGTGTAGCGGTAGCTGCGGGGGGGGCCACCGTTGAGGCGAATGCCGCTAATTTCAAAGGTGTAGTTGCGATTGGGCTGGATCGAACCCACGGAGTAGGTCAAAGTTTCCAGGCCAAAGGCGGGATCCCCCACGCGGAGATCTCCAACAGGCACCGGCTCGCCGCTGAGGGCATCGGTGATGCGGACTTGGGCTTGGCTGAGATCAGCCTTGCCGCCACGGCTGGGCACCGAGAAAGACCAGCGGTAGGCAGACAGGGGCTGGCCGGAAAACCCTTCTAGGCGGTAGAGGTAGCCGTCTTTCTCCGGGAAGGCGATGAACTCTGGATCTGGCACCGACTCGTCAAAACCGAAGATCCAGTTGGCGTTGGCCTGGGTCACCCGTCCAGCCCGTGGGTCAAAGACAATGCCGTAGGCCCCCTGGGCGTACTGAGGATACAGGTTCCAGCGGCGATGCCCCACATCCACAAAGTTTTCTCGACCTGGCTCGGCAAAATAGATGTCCACCTGCCGCGCCAACACCCGGCCTGGGTCGGGGCCGTTCAGCTCTAGGATGGGCCCAACCGCCAGGTTGCTGAAGCGGGATCCCGCCTCCCCAGCAGGGGTAAAGCAGCGCCAAGAAGGGGGCGGCTGGTGGCTGAGGGCGCCATTGGCCACCTGCATCAGGGCCGCCTGCTGAGCGGCCTCCAAGAATTCGGGATTGAGCTTCACCGGCGGCAACTCGTGCAACAGCCGCACAAAGTTGAGCCGATCCATCATCTTTTGGGCTGCTGCCGGGGTGAGGCGACCGGGATTGCAGGTGGCAGCCTGAGGCTGCTCGGCATAGATGGGGCCGGCAAAGCTGCGGGTCTGGCGATCCAACTGGCACAAGAAACCGGCGATGGGCAGCTCCCCTGCCGGAGGGGGCCCCACCGCAGTAAGGGATCCCTCCCCACCGCCGCAGGCTGCCAACAGAAAAAGGCAGAGCAGACTCAAAACCATCCCTGCCCAGACTTGCTGCAAACTGGGCAGCCGCTGCCAAGGCATGCAAGATCCTGTGGGCTTACCGACCAGCGGGGGTGGGAGTGGGCGTGAGGCTGGGGGGACTGACGGTGCTGCTGCTACCCTCGTCGCAGGCAGACAACAGTCCCAGGCACAGGAACAGGGCCAGAGCCTCCAAGAGCTGGCGGCTCACCTTGTTGAGTTGGAGTGCGGCCATCGCAACAAACCTCCAAAACGCTGCCAGGTTTGACCCTGTTCTATCACCTGGCCCAACAAGTTGCTGTGCCGAGACTTCTGTCGGCAAGGGCAGAACTCGAACCCCAGTCAAGAAATGCTCACCCAACTCAGCCGGATCCTCTAGGGCTAGAACCTGAGTTCAGCCTCTGCCCCTTCCTATAGCGTAGCTGCGGATCCCCGCACCTCTTTCCGCGCTCAAGCGTAAAGACTACATCGATTTTTTTGCCGAGACTGCAGGGATCCGCCTTCAGGGGACGATCTGAAACTCCAGGTTGTAGGTCTGGAGCAGGTTGATCGTCTCGTGGTCGGTGAGGTTGGTGTCGGCCAGCTCCAGATTATAGAAATCGATGAACTCCTCGTGGTCGAAGTAGGGGCCGGCATGCCAGGTGCCCATCTCCAGTTTGATAAAGCGATCGCCGGGCACCCGAAAAGCCTGAATCTCGTCCACTTGCAGCTCGTCGGCAGGCGGCGCGACGGCGATGAACCACTCCTTGCCGTGCAGGGATCCCAGACACTGGGTGCAGCGGGTGTGGTGGGTTATCTGGCTAAACTTGAGGCCGCGGCGGGGCAGGCGCATCAAGTAGAAGCGGGGCTGGCCCTGATTCAAAACCAACTGGGCATCTTAGCTGTCGAAAGGCTTGTCGTCGGGAGCAGGGTAGATCGCCTGCCCGTAAGGGGCAAAGTTGGTAGTGTCGCGTATTTTGTGGGTTAAGCATGGAGGGCGGAATGGACCGAGAGGAGCTCAAGAGGTTGACCAAGGAGGAGATCAGCCGGCGCATCCGGGAAGGGGTCAAGGCCGTCATTGAGCAGGTGTTGGAAGAAGAGATGACCGAGCACCTGGCTGCGGGTTACCGTGAGCGCACCCCAAGCCGCCGCGGGGAGCGGAACGGCTACTACACCCGGGACCTCATCACGCCGGCGGGCAGGATCGCCCAGCTCCGGGTACCCCGGGACCGGGAGGGGACTTTCCTGACCGAGGTCTTTGAGCGGTACAAGCGGATGACCGGAGAGGTAGAAGAGGCGGTGCTGGAGATGTACCTGAAAGGGGTTTCCACCCGCAAGGTAGCGGCCATCACGGAGGGCCTGTCCCGGGTGCGCATCGGTAAGGACGCGGTCTCCAGGGTAGCTCAGCGCCTGGAGGAGGAGCTCTCCACCTGGCGGGGCCGGCCTTTGGAGCTGGCCTACCCCTACCTCTACCTGGACGCGGCCTACTTCAAGGTGAACTGGGGCGGGCGGGTGGTGGACCTGGCCCTTCTGGTGGCGGTGGGGGTGAACGAAGAAGGCTACCGGGAAGTGCTGACGGTGGAGCCGGCGGGCAGGGAGAGGAAGGAGGCCTGGAGGAACCTCCTGAAGGGCCTGGTGGAGCGGGGGCTTCATGGGGTGAGGCTGGTCATTTCCGACGACCACCCTTCCATCGGTCAAGCGGTGATGGCGGAGCTTCCTGGGGCCAGCTGGCAGCGGTGCGTGGTGCACTTTATACTTTATGCGGAACGTTTTAGCTCATGTGCCGCAGTCGGAGCGGGGTGTGGTGGCCGAGGAGCTCCAGGAGGTGTTTGTGGCGCGGCGGCGGGGCACGGCGGAATCTCTGGCCCAGGAGTTCGTTGAGCGCTACCGGGACCGGTTTAAGCGGGCGGTGGAGGTGTTTGCCCAGGGTTTGGGGGAGGCCCTGACCTACCTGGACTTTCCCGGGGTCCACCAGCGGCACATCAAGAGCACGAATGTGCTGGAGCGGCTTATCCGTGAGGTGAAACGGCGGAGTTTCCCCGGCGAGGGGAGCCTGGTGAATCTGGCCACGGTGGTGATGCTGAGGGCCACGGAGGACTGGGCTTTCCGGCGTTATGGACATGGACCCGCTTTGGGCCGCGGAAGAGAAACCCACAAAAATCGCGACTTGACCTGTGGAGGACTTTTACGACAGCCTCTTACACGATCAAGCGGCCAGGCAGCGCCCTTTAAAGGGCGCTGCTATAGCGCATTACGTCTATGGCTGGAAGCCCCCTTAAGGCTCTTTCCTGACTCCAAATCTTTAGGGCCCTCTGGGTCACCTCCTTGTTCCCAATCCCCCTAAGAAAAGAGTGCCTGAACGCGGTAAGCCCCACTCCTAGAAGCCCGTTTTCCGTTTCCTCAAAGAAGGGGTGACTTTCCCAGTTCCAGAAACCGCACACAAGGTAGGGGTGACCCTCTAGAACCCCTGGGTGGTTTGGACCCAGCTCCTCAGGAAGGAGCTCCAAAGCGTCCATATAAAAGGGAGCCTGGCCGAAAATCGCCGTTCGGGCGCGAATCCACTTAAACTTTCCCACTTCTCCTCTAGCTAATCTCCCTAGGGCATACATTTCCATCCAGCTAAAAGACGCTTCCGTTTCCAAACTCACCTCCATCCTTTGGTCCAAGGCCGAGGCGGGGTGGGGAATGGTGAGGCCGGGGTAGTACTCCAAAAAGCCTTCCACCCGAAAAAGGAGCCTCTGAACCACCGGTCGATCCCCCCGGGCAGGGAGAACCTTGGTCGCCGATTGGTTGAGGAGGATTACCTTAGCCCCCGGAGCAACATGAACCCGGATCTCCACCTGGTCCCCTCCCATAAGGCCAGGGCCAAGGGTCAAAAGCTGCAACACCAGGCCTTCCCCATAGGGAAAGGGCCTTAGCACTTTGAGGGCACCGCGGCTGTAAGCCCTACGCAGGTGGGTCCGGCCGCCGATAGCGATGAACTCCAATTCCAATTGGCTAACCAAAAATTGGCTAACCAAAGCTGGTGGGGACGCCTCAGTCTCCCTCAAAGAGGACCTCCCGTCGGATCCACTCCACCACGCGATCCAGCCCTTCCCCCGTCTTGAGGTTGGTAAACACCCAAGGACGTGAACCCCGTTTGAGCCGCGTATCCCGTTCCATGACCCCAAGGTCGGCCCCAACCAAAGGGGCAAGATCGATCTTATTGATCACCAGGAGATGGCTTTTTTCAATGCCCGGGCCCCCCTTGCGGGGAATCTTGTCTCCCGCAGCCACATCGATCACATAGATCCACACGTCCACCAGTTCTGGGCTAAAGGAAGCAGCGAGATTATCCCCCCCTGATTCCAAAAAAAGGATGTCCAGATCGGAGAAGCGGGCCAGCATGGCTTCCACCGCCTCCTGGTTGGCTGCAGGGTCTTCGCGAATGGCCGTATGAGGGCATCCTCCCGTCCTCACCCCTGCGATCCGCTCGGGGGGAAGAGCCCCCGAGCGCACAAGGAATTCGGCGTCCTCATAGGTGTAGACGTCGTTGGTGATCACCGCAAGGTTGTAGCGATCCCGCATGGCTTTGGCCAGCCGATCTATAAGGGCGGTTTTCCCTGAGCCGACAGGCCCGGCCACACCGATTTTTACCGGTTTCACAATCCCCCTCCTTAGCTCTGAAACAGCCTGGTCCATAGGAAGTCCTGTTGATGCGCTCTCAGGTCCCAGGCAGGCGTAGCGGCAAACAACGCCTCATCAGGGTTGCGGAGTACCTCTTGCACCGTTTTGGCCATGGAAGAGTGAAGGGAGCAAAGCATGTGTTGGGCACGCTCAGCTCCCAACGCGAACACCCGGGTTCCGGCCAAAAGCAAAGCTTGTACGGAAGTGTGCAGGAAGGCCAGGGCCAGAGGTTCCCGCTCAAGCCCCAGCATTTTTCCCGCAATACCCCAGGCTACTGCTTGATGCCCTTCCCGTAAGGGTGGCCAAGGCAGGTTGGGATATAGACGGCCTAGAAGCGCCAGAACGCGTCTTCCTACCTGCAGGCTGGCCTCTCTGGCCCCCCGTACCGGCTTCCATGCGGTAAGCAGGGCGTTAAGCCGTTGCAGGGCCTCGAGGTCGGGACTCTTTTCAAAGGCCAGCACCAAGGCGGCTAGGTCCAAACGAAGCTGCCCAAGCCGAAGGTCAGCGAGGATCAGATCGGGTATCCTTCCAGGATCCAATCCAACGGCCGCGTAGGATTCCAAGCCGTAGGAGTGCACAAAGCTTCCTACCGGGAAGGCCGTATCAGCGAGTTGGAAAAGCCTGAGGAGGGCTACTTCCTTCATGGAGCGCTAGTGGCTATGCCCAGGCAGAGGGGTCTTGGCGAAAGAGCGCATTTCCCTAACCACTACCAAACCAAGGTTCCGTAACCGCTCTTCCAAAGCGGCATCGTAGAGGATCGCAATCACCTCCCCTGAAAGGTCTATGGGGCGGTGAAGATTGCCGATGAGGTGGCCCACTTGAGCCGCTTCCTTGAGACTTCTGGGATAAATGACGAGAACCTCCTCCGGAGCTGCTACTACCCGGTAGGCCACACCCTCTACCACACAGAGAATCTGCCCTGGCTGAAGCACAGTTCCTGTAGGCAGGGCCAGGTTCAGGACAAGGCCGCTTGGCGTTTCCAAGCGCCGGCGCACCTGGGTACGCTCCTCCGAGGTCATGGGTAAGTCTACCACTTGCAACCCCTCAGGGATGCCCTCCTCCATCTTTCTAAGATGGGTCACCACGTAGGTCTTGATCATAAGTCTCCTAGAAAAGGAAGTACCTCTGGGCCAAAGGCAGGATCTCGGCAGGCTTGCTGGTTATTTCCTCCCCATCCACCAAAACCCTATAGGTCTCCGGGTCCACCTCTACCTTGGGCAGGGCATCGTTAAGTCGCATGTCCTTCTTAGTGAGCCCCCGGGTTTTCCGTACCGGAAGCAGAGTACGGTTTAGCCCGGCCGGAAGCCCCCCCCTCTCCAGGGCGGCTTGGGAGACAAAGGTAAACGAGACTCGCGTCAGCGCTTTGCCAAAAGCAGCAAACATGGGGCGATAACGGACGGGCTCAGGGGTGGGAATGGAGGCGTTGGGATCTCCCATAGGCGCAGCAACGATAAAGCCAGCTTTGAGAACTAGATCGGGCTTGACGCCGAAGAAAGCCGGATGCCACAGGACCAAGTCCGCGTACTTTCCGGGCTCTATGGACCCCACATACTCAGCGATCCCGTGGGCGATGGCCGGGTTGATGGTGTATTTAGCCAGGTATCGCCGGATGCGGAAGTTGTCGTTCCTCGTGCTGTCTTGCGGTAGTGGACCCCGCTCCTCCTTCATTTTATGGGCTGTCTGCCATGTCCTTAGGATCACCTCCCCCACGCGTCCCATGGCCTGGGAATCGCTGGTCATCATGCTAATGGCTCCGAGATCATGGAGAACATCCTCCGCTGCCATCGTCTCGGGTCGGATGCGGGACTCCGCAAAGGCCACGTCTTCGGGGATATTGGGGCTTAGATGGTGGCACACCATTAGCATGTCCAGGTGCTCGTCAAGGGTGTTCACCGTGTAAGGCATGGTGGGATTGGTGCTAGAGGGGAGCACGTTGGGGTACCCCACTACCCTGAGAATGTCCGGGGCATGGCCTCCCCCGGCCCCCTCCGAGTGAAAGGTGTGGATGGTTCGCCCCTTGAAGGCCGCCAGCGTATCCTCTACAAAACCGCTCTCGTTCAAAGTATCCGTGTGAATGGCCACCTGGACATCGTAGGCCTCGGCCACGGTCAGAGCGGTGTCGATAACGGCGGGGGTAGCCCCCCAATCCTCGTGAATCTTGAGCCCGATAGCACCGGCCAGGATCTGTTCCTCCAGCGCCTGGGGCGAGGAGGCGTTCCCTTTCCCCAGCAAACCGAAGTTAAGGGGTAGCCCCTCGAGGGCCTCCAACATCCGGTGGATATACCAAGGGCCCGGGGTACAGGTGGTGGCCTTGGTTCCTTCGGACGGTCCGGTACCTCCCCCGGTCATGGTGGTTATGCCACTAAAGAGGGCCTCCCAAGCTTGCTGGGGAGAGATGAAGTGGATATGGACATCAATACCTCCGGGGGTGAGGATCCGACCTTGGCCAGAGATGACCTCTGTTCCTGGACCGATTTCCAAGCCCGGCGTAACGCCGTCCATGATGTCCGGATTGCCCGCCTTACCCAAGGCCACAATGCGCCCATCCCGGACACCCACATCTGCCTTGACAACACCCCACCAGTCCAGGACCACCGCATTGGTAATCACCAGATCGGGGGCTCCCTCCGACCGGCTCCTCTGAGACTGGGCCATGCCGTCCCGGACAGTCTTTCCTCCGCCGAAGACCGCCTCCTCTCCTGGGGGCAGGGTCCAATCCTCTTCCACCTCCAGGATCAGATTGGTATCGGCCAGGCGGATCCGATCCCCTACTGTGGGTCCATAAAGGCGAGCACGGGCTTCCCGGGAAAGCCTCATAGGAACCCCCTTTCCCGAGCTGCACGGAGCGCCTCCGCCCGCTTCTCTTCCAAGGAGCCCATGACCAAGGCATTCATACCGTAAACCTTCCTAAGACCCGCTATCTCTACGAGTTCCACCACCTTGGTCTCCCCAGGCTCGAATCGCACAGCCGTTCCAGCGGGGATGTTGAGGCGGAACCCATAGGCCTTTTCTCGATCAAAGCGAAGGGCGCGGTTGACCTCAAAGAAATGGGCGTGGGAGCCCACCTGAACAGGACGGTCCCCAGTATTGGCCACCTCGAGGCGGACCGTGCGGCGGCCGGGGTTGAGTTCCACTTCCCCTGACTCGGTGAAGATTTCTCCGGGAATCACGATTCACCTCGCACCAAGATCTCCCAAAAAAGCCTCCCTGAGGCCAGCAAGGCAAAAAGGGCCGCGGCCGCTGTCCCGTACCATTGCAGGCGACGTGCCCGCGAAGCCGCCCAAAGAAAGGAGAGGCCCACTGCGAGGCTCATGAGAAACATACCCCAAAAAGCGCCCACGCCGTAGACAACCACGTACCCAAGGGCTTGTAGCTTGTAGAGGGTAGGTGAGCTGGCTGGAGGCCAAGAGCACCAAAGCAGCGGATCCGGACAAGCCGTGGAGAACACCCCAGAGGAAGGGGTTGCGCAGAGGGGAGCGGCTCCGGTAGCTCGGACCCATGGTGCGCCGAACTCGGAGACCTAGGAGGGTGCTAAGCCCCAGCCAAGCCAAGGCAAGCGCCACTACCAGCTCGGTGAGGAAGCCAAAGGCAGCAGGAAGCCGGAGGCCCAAGGCCAAGGCCACCCCCGCCACTGCCGCCAGGGTAAAGAGGTGCCCCAAACCCCACAGGGCACCCGCCAGGGCTGCCTTGAGGGGGCGGCCTGAGGTTAAAGCGAGGTTGCTTACCGCAGCTAAATGGTCGGGCTCCAGGGCGTGGCGCAACCCCAGTAGAAACCCTACAAACCAAAACGTCAGACTGGGGGCGCTCACGGGTTCACCTCCTCCCCTTGGGCAGATGGCCCTGCTCAGCTAGGGTGGGCCAAGAGGTCCTCTACCTTCACCCCGTACTTTTTAAACAAGCCCTGCTCCCTAGCCCAGAACCAGACGAACCAGACGGGCCAGGGGGGAAGGGCCAAACGCAGTGGCTTCCCATTTTGCGCCCGGGACGAAACGCTCCCCCACGCTCCTAGGACCAAAGGTGCAAGCAGAAAGATCCGCATTTTTACCCCCTAGCGAATAGGCTTGTGGATCGTTACCAACTTGGTCCCGTCGGGAAAGGTGCCTTCTACTTGAATCTCTTCTATCATATCTGCCACTCCGTCCATTACGTCCTCCCGTTTCAATACCTGGGCTCCCAAGTCCATTAGCTCAGCCACGCTTTTACCCTCGCGAATACCCTCCAGTACCTCCGCCGTGATCAAGGCCACCGCCTCGGGGTGGTTCAACTTGAGTCCCCGAGCAAGGCGGCGTCGGGCGACTTCGGCCGCCAGGAAAATCAGGAGCTTATCGATCTCGCGTTCGGTCAACCGCATGGCCTCTCCTACAAGCTGATCAGCCGACCCACCGTCTCCGGACTGGCCTCCGAGGTCCGACCCTCCAGGATCACACGTCCCCGGTCCATTACGTAAAATCTTTGGGCGAAGTTCCAGGCGAACTCTAGTTTCTGCTCTACCAAGAGGATACCTATGCGGAGCTCCTGGAGAATGCGTACGAGGGCCGCCTGGATGGTAGCTACCACCGAGGGTTGAATCCCTTCCGTAGGTTCATCTAGAAGCAAGTAAAGAGGTTTAGCGACCAGAGCTCGGGCGATGGCCAGCTGCTGTTGCTGGCCACCGGAAAGGCTTCCCCCTTTGCGGTCCCGCAGTTCCCAAAGGATCGGGAACAGATCAAATACAGCGGGCGGCACTTCCTGGGCAAGGGAGTGGACTCTCCCCGCCAAGGCGGCAAGGCCCGCCCTAAGGTTTTCCTCTACGGTCAGGTAGGGGAAGATACCCCGTCCCTGGGGAACGTAGGCCAGGCCCTGTCTGGCCCGTACAAAGGCGGGGGTGTGGGTGATCTCGCGGCCAAAGAGGAGAATGCGACCTTCCGTAACAGGGTTCAGTCCCATCAGAGCCCGGAGGAGCGTGGTTTTGCCTACCCCGTTCCGCCCCAGGATCGCCACCGCCTCCCCTGGTTCCACCCGCAGGTCTATCCCCCAAAGTACCTGGCTCCCCCCGTAACCGGTGGCGAGGGCATCTGCCTCAAGCATGGGCCCCCCCAAGGTAAACCGCCACCACCTCGGGTTGGTTCCGCACCTCTTCATAGCTTCCTTCTGTAGCCAGCAAGGTGGCGTTTTTGACGGTTACCTCGCTAATGGCCATAGTGCCGGTAAGGGAGTGGAGTACGCTCACCTTGACCTCGCCTTGGGCAAGGCCTTGGGCGAGGCTCAGACCCACCAAGCTAACCACCCCCAGTACCCCTAGCAGTACCCCTAGTAACCTCCAGCCTTTTCCCATGTGTTCCTCCTTCCGAGTCGGACTTCAGGTCCGACCCTAGTGGAAAGCATGTGGAAAACATAAAGTTGCATTAGCCAAGCTGACAGTATGCAACGATACAGTTAGCCAATACTTCGCTGACAGTATGCTATGTGTAAGCGTTTGTGTACGGGTTTAAGCGGGCGGTGGAGGTGTTTGTCCAGGGTCTGGGGGAGGCCCTGACCTACCTGGGCTTTCCCGGGGTCCACCAGCGGCACATCAAGAGCACCAATGTGCTGGAGCGGCTTATCCGTGAGGTGAAGCGGCGGAGTTTCCCCGGCGAGGGGAGCCTGGTGAATCTGGCCACGGTGGTGATGC
>NZ_JANSHJ010000038.1:0-19975 GCF_047502615.1 Synechococcus sp. W60.3
TCCATGCGTAGCGTGGTAGGAATCTCCGGCCTTCAGGCCGGGGAGGATGTCAATGCTTGTTTCCCGTACTGCTCAGCCACAGCCTCTGGCCGTTCCTGGAACGCACTACGCGCCCACCAGTAGCAAGCGCACCGTCTTGGCATGTAGCTGGCGCTGCTTTCTGACCGCTATCTTGGAGGTCTGAAACTTGAGCAGCAAGACAATAAACCAAGACAATAAACAATGTCAAATAATGTCAAAGAAAATGTCAAAGAATAAATGTCAAAGTTGTCCACCCAGAACCTGGCCGCCTTGGCGCTCATCCCGCAAGTCTTGAATGGGCCAACGCAAACAATGACTGCCACTTTCTGGTTTGGTACGGGACTGCCTTCGCCCAATCTGGTAGAGAAGGCAAGATGTGGTGAGTAGCTACTTGCATCCAGGTGGACGCTCGCCTTCTAAAGACTTCAGAAAATCTAGGGTGCGGTTATAAACAAACCGAGCTGTTCCCAACCACTGCTGCAGCGTCTGTCGCTGTTGTGCTGTTGGATACATCTCGTCCCCCAATCTTTTTGCCGGCGCCGGAGATGGAAACTTGCCGGTTGTCTCACCGCCATTTGGAATGGCCAACTGCAAGCCCAAAATCTGGGGGCGCGCAGGGAGGCCGAGACCTCCCTGCTTGTATACTTCTCTTGCGGCTGAGCTGAGCTCGAGGCCAAGCATGATCCCACCGCAAACTGCTATTCCCCAAGGGGCTGAGATCCTCTGCATCGGCACAGAATTGCTTTTGGGAGAGATCACCAATACCAATGCCCAGTACTTGGCAGCCGAGTTGGCGCAACTGGGGATCCCCCACTATTACCAAACGGTGGTGGGGGATAACGAGGCCCGCATTCACCACGCGCTGGAGGTGGCCTGTGGTCGTTCCAGCTTGATTCTGATCACCGGGGGTTTGGGGCCGACGCCGGACGATCTCACCCATGAGGCGCTGGCTTCCTTTTTTGGGGCGGAGATGGTGGAGCACCCCCAAGTGTGGGAAGAGATCCTGCAAAAGTACGGGCAGCGGGGCCTTGTGCCCTCGCCGAGCAATCGCAAGCAGGCTTTTCTGCCCCGGGGAGCGAGGGTGTTGCCCAACCCGCTTGGCAGCGCCTGTGGCCTCATCTGGCAGCCCCGGCCCGACCTGCACATTCTCACCTTCCCTGGGGTGCCGCGGGAGATGCAACACATGTGGCGGGAGACCGCCGTGCCTTATCTGCGCTCCATCGGCTGGGGAAAAGAGGTGTTCTACAGCCGGGTACTGCGCTATTGGGGCATTCCCGAATCGACGCTGGCCGAACGGCTGGGATCCCTGTTGGCGGGGGAAAACCCTACGGTGGCTCCCTACGCCAGCCAGGGGGAGGTACGCCTGCGGGTTACCGGACGTGCTCCCAGTCGTGAAGAGGCCCAAGCCTTGATCGCCCCGGTGGTGGAGCAGATTTTACAGATTTCTGGAGAAGACTACTTCGGCAGCGATGACGCCACCTTGGCCGGTGTGGTGGGGGAGCTGTTGCTGCAACGGGGTCAAACTCTGGCGGTGGCAGAATCCTGCACCGGCGGGCTGCTGGGGCAGTTGGTGACCGGATCCCGGGCAGCCCCGCTATTTTGTCGGCGGGATTGTTGCCTACGACAACCGCATCAAGGAGCAGCTTTTGCGGGTGGATCCAGAGACGCTGCGGCAGCACGGGGCCGTGAGCGAGCCGGTGGCGGCCCAGATGGCCCTGGGGGCCAAGCAAGTCCTCGGCTCCGACTGGGCCCTGAGCATTACCGGCATTGCCGGCCCAGAGGGGAACATCCACCAAGCCAGTCGGTCTTGTGTATCTGGGTTTGGCGGATCCGCAAGGGAAGGTGGAAGTACACGAGTACCGGTTTGGCAGCCTGCGCGGCAGAGAGGGGGTGCGTTGGTGGAGCGCCCAGACGGCTCTGGATCGCTTGCGGCGGCGCTTGCTCTGCTACCCCCTTTAGGGGGGATCCAGTCTCTCGGGGTTGGATCCCTGAGTAAGCTGGGGGAGCAGATGGATCCAACCGATCTCCAGAAGCAGACCCTACCAGGCAAGGAGCAAGCCGATGATCCCCGATGCCGTCCAGGCGGGCAAGGAAGCCCTGCGGCAGGGCCGCCTTCAAGAGGCCATCCAACTTTTTGAAGGCTACCTGGCCCAATCCCGTCAGCAGGACAAAGCATTAGGGATCCCGGCAGACTCATCTGACGGCGAAGCCCTGGAAGCCCAAATGAACCTGGTGCGGGCCTACCACCAGTTGGGCCAGACGGAGAAGGCACGGTCCCTCTGCCTAGAGCTGCTGCAACACCCCAACCCCCAGGCGCAAGGCTGGGCCAAGAAGATCTTGCTTCGCCTGCCCACTGCAACAGAGTCCCTGGCTGCTCCGTCCGCCAAACCTGTCGAACCGCGTTCTGCTCCCCCAGAGGAGCCGTCTCCTGGAGCGGGATCCCTGTCCACCCGTCAACGGGCCGCCCAACTGGGTATGAAGATCCCCCTGCCGGAGCGGGCCGGCCCCCTGCATTGGGCCAAGTGGGGATCCCTGGGGGTGGGCATTGTCTTCCTTTGGTGGCTGAGCTTTGCGTTGGTAGGCAGCCATCTGGATTTTGGCCGGCTGAGTTTTCCGCGGCAGCTTTGGTTTTTGCAGGGGTTGCTGCCCTGGCTGCGCAATGGCCTGCGCTGGTTGGTAGCCGGCAGCCTGGCGGTCAACTTTGGCGTCGGCCTTTTGTTTTTTGCCCCCTGGCTGATGGATCACCTGCACCGGCGGCTGCACAAGCTGCGCTGGGCCACCTTGGGGGAAATCGAGCGCCACAGTCCCGAGACTGCCCGTCTGCTGCAGCGCCTCTGCGCCCAAAAACAGCTAAAACTGCCTCGGCTGGGGGTGATCCCGGAAGGGGGGCCGCTGGCTTTTGTCTATGGCACGCTTCCCGACGGCGGCCGCATCGTGGTCACCCAGGCCCTGTTGCAGCAGCTTGCCCCGGATGAGATTGCCGCCGTCTATGCCCAAGCCCTGGGGCGCATCCTCAACGGCGACATCTTGATCCTGACCCTACTGGGATCCCCCGTTCAACTGGTTTACTTGGCCCTGGAGCAGGTGAGCCAACTGGCAAACAAGCGGCGGGATCTGATCGGGCATGTGGCTCCGCTGCTCTACCTGATCTACACGGTGCTCTCCTATCCCCTGTTTTTTCTCTGTCGCCTCGGCACCTACCACGCCGACCATTTTGCAGTGGAAGCGACGGGCAATCCCAACGGTCTGATGGCCGCTCTGCTCAAAGCGGCTGCCGGCCTGCAGGAGGCCCACAAAAACGACCGCCGCCCCTCTTCGCTGCTGCACTGCACCCGCCTCTTCAGCTTCTTGGACTTCAAAACCACCGCCGCCGCCAGTGCCGCCAGCCGCCTGCGGGATCCCGCCCAAGCCGGCCAAGTCTTTCTCTGGGATCAGCTCAACCCCTGGGCCCGCTGGATGCAGGTCAACTCCAGCCATCCGTTGCTGGGGCACCGCTTCCAGGTCTTGGCGGGGTATGCCCAACGGCTGCGCCTGCTGCCAGAGTTGAGCCTGGGATCCGGACCCAAGTTGGATGGGGCCCGTCTGCAAAGCCGCTTCTGGCTGGATCTGGCTATCTATGCTGCCGAAGTGAGCGGGATGGTAATTGGCTGGCTCCTGGGGCTGATCCTCTATCTGGCGCTGCCAGATCGCCTCGATCCCAAGGTGATTGCGGCAACAGCGGTGGTGGGCTATGGCCTGGGCCTGGGATCCAAGGCGGTCTTGATGTACCGCGGATCCCTGTCGCCCCAGCCGACCGATGTGCTGCACTTGCTGGCCGATCCCGAGGCGGATCCCTGCCGCAGCCAGCCGGTGGAGTTGGATGGGGAATTGGTGGGGCTGGGACAGGCTGGCTACCAACTGGGGGCAGAGCTGAAGCTGCAAGATGCCACTGGGCTGATGCCGCTGCGCTTCACCTCTCCCCTGGGGCCGGTGGGCAATGTCTTTTCCGGCCTGAAGCGGCTCCGCGCCCTCATGGGTCAGCGCGTCAAGGTGGTGGGCTGGTTCCGCCGCGGCAACACCGCCTGGGTGGATCTGGCCTACGTCCAGGCGGGATCCCAGCAGCTCCACAGCCGTCCCCGCCTGTGGCTGGCGTTGTTCGGCCTGGGAGTCGTCTTGTTCGGCGTCTGGGGGGCCTTCTCTTTTCCCAACCTGCGCTTCTACCTGCGACGGTAGGAGCCGACCGCTAGCGGCGAGAGGCCGTCAACTGCGCCTTGCGCAGCCGCACCGACTTCGGTGTAACCTCCACCAGCTCGTCCTCGCCGATGTACTCCAGCGCCCGCTCCAGGTTCATCTCCACCGGCGCCTGCAAATGCACCAGCTCCTCCCCGCCGGCAGCGCGGTGGTTGGTCAGTTGCTTGGTTTTACAGACGTTCAACTCCAAGTCCTGCGGCCGGTTGTGCTCGCCCACGATCATGCCCTTGTAAACGCGGGTACCTGGCGTAATAAAGAACACCCCTCGGTCTTCCGCATTTTTCAGGGCATAGGTGGTGGCCACCCCCTCTTCAAAGGCGATCAGCACGCCGTTGCGGCGGGTCTCGATCCCCGGCGTCAGGGGACGGTACTCCAAAAAGCTGTGGCTCATGATCCCCTCGCCGCGGGTGATGCGGACAAACTCGCTGCGAAAGCCAATGAGCCCCCTCGCCGGGATGACGAACTCCAACTGGGCCCGTCCGTCCGCGCCTACCATCATGTTCTGCATCTCTCCCCGCCGCTGCCCCAGCCGTTCAATGCAGGCGCCCACCGTGGATTCCGGCACATCCAGCACCAAGCACTCGTAGGGCTCGTAGGGCTGGCCATTTACCTCGCGGAAGATCACCTTCGGCTGCCCCACCTGAAACTCGTAGCCCTCCCGCCGCATGGTCTCCAGCAAAATGCCCAGGTGCAGCTCGCCCCGCCCGGAGACCAAAAAGCAATCGGGGGAGTCGGTTTCTTCCACCCGCAGCGCCACGTTGGTTTCTAGCTCCCGCAGCAGGCGCTCCCGCAATTGCCGCGAAGTAACAAAGGTGCCCTCCTGGCCGGCAAAGGGAGAGTCGTTGACGCAGATCATCACCTGCAACGTCGGCTCGTCCACCTTAATGAGCGGCAGGGCCTGCGGGTTTTCGGGAGAGGTGAGGGTGTAGCCGATGTTGGCCTCGGCAAACCCCGCCACGGCGACGATATGGCCGGCAGTAGCCTCGGTCAGCTCAACACGCTGCAAGCCCTGGAAGCCAAACAGCTTGGTTACCTTGCCCTTGGCAATCGACCCATCTTCTTTGACCACCGCCAACTGATCCCCAAGGCGGATGGTGCCGTTGTGGATCTTGCCGATCACGATCCGGCCCAAGTACTCCGAGTACTCCAGCGTGGTGACCTGTAGTTGCAGCGGCTTGGCCGGATCCCCAATCGGCGGTGGGACATGCTTGAGGATGGCTTCAAAGAGGGGCTTCATGTCCAAGGGGCCGCTGTACCTCCCTTCCAAAAAGACTTTCAGGTCGGCTTCTTCCAGGGCAAAGCCCTGCAGCCCCGAGGCAAAGAGGTAAGGGAAATCGCACTGGTCTTCGTCTGCCCCCAGCTCCAAAAACAGATCCAGAACCTTGTCGACAACTTTGTAGGGCTCGGCGCGAGGGCGGTCGATTTTGTTGACCACTACGAGCGGGCGCAGGCCTTTTTCCAACGCCTTGCGCAGCACAAAGCGGGTTTGCGGCATCGGGCCTTCGTTGGCGTCCACAACCAACAGACAGCCCTCCACCATGCCCAGCACCCGCTCCACCTCCCCGCCGAAGTCGGCGTGGCCGGGGGTATCGACAATGTTGATCAGGGTTTCGCCGTAGCGGACGGCTGTATTTTTGGCCAGGATGGTGATGCCCCGCTCCCGCTCCAGCGTGTTGCAGTCCAGCACGCAGGCGGGAATGTCCTCTCCCTCGCGGAAGGTGCCCGCCTGGCGCAACAGGGCGTCCACAAGTGTGGTTTTGCCGTGGTCGACGTGGGCGATGATGGCGACGTTGCGGATGGGGAGTGACATAAATAATCAACCCATAAAGTATTGCCCTACAGGCGAGTTTGCCCTAGGGCTGTCTCTATAACTGTAGCGCAAAGAAGCGTTACATTAAGAGATAACAAAGAAACAAGCCGAACTCCCTGGTCGATGCCGACAGGGGCTGCTCAGGGGGTTCTGTCAACTGCGCCGGCAACCAGCCTGGCTCGCCTACATATCGGCGCCGCGCAGGTAAAGCAGCAGAATGACCGCTGGCCCTGCCAGGACGATCAAGGCCAACAGCAGCAACTGCACAAACACTTCGTACTGTCCGAACATGCCCCCAACTCCCAGCGCTTACGTTTTGTATCCTAAGGGCAGCTCTCCCCCTGAGATGAGAGAGCTGTTACAATTCTTCAACACCTGACCCCACTTCACCCCCTGGGGATCCCTAGCGCTCCTGCTGCGCCTGAAACGGCATTGGATCGAGGTTAAACAGCTCCTGCAGAATTTGCATAGCCCTGCGCCGCGCCTCGATGTCCCGCTGGGCCCTCAGTTGCACCATGGGATCATGCAGGATCTTGTTGACAATGCCGCGGGTGAGCGCCTCGATGACCTCCAGGTGCTTTTCGGCGAAGTCTTTGCCCAGGCGGGAGAGGGCTTTTTCCATCTCCTGCTCGCGGATGGACTCCACCTTGTGGCGCAGGCTGGAAATGGTGGGCACCGTCTCCAAGGAGCGCCACCACTCCATAAACTGTTCTACTTCTTCTTCCACCAAGGCTTCGGCGGCCAGGGCCAGCTTTTGCCGTTGGGCGCGGTTTTCTTCCACGATACGGGAGAGGTGATCCACGTTGAACACCTGTACCCCTCTTAGCTTTTCCACGCCGGGATCGATGTTGCGGGGCACCGAGATGTCCACCAACAGCAGCGGCTGATCCGGCTGCAGCACCCCCGCCAGTTGCTCGTAGGTGAGGATGGGCTGGGTGGCGCCGGTGCTGGTGAAGACCAGGTTGGACTCCGCTATGCTACTCAGCAGCGACTCCCAAGGCAATACTTGAATTGGCTGCTCAAATTGCTTGGCCAGCGCTTCTGCCCGCTCCAAGGAGCGGTTGACCACGGTGATATCCACCGCCCCTTTGGCCAAGAGGTGCTGCACCAACAGGCGAGCCATTTTCCCCGCCCCCACCACGGTCACCTTGCCCTGAGAAAGGGATCCCTGCTCCTGCAAGGCCAACTCCACCGCTGCCGAGCTGATGGACATGGCGCCAGTGCCGATCCCCGTCTCGGTGCGGATGCGCTTGCCGGCGGTGATGGCCGCCTTGAAGAGGCGGTTGAGGATGCGATCCATGCCGTTGCAGGCCTGGCCCAGTTGCTGCGCTTTTTTCACTTGCGACAGGATCTGCCCTTCCCCTAATACCAAGCTGTCCAGCCCGGCGGCCACCCGCATCAGGTGCGTCACCGCATCCTGGTAGAGCAGCGTAAACAGGTGCGGGCGCAGTTGGGGCAGCGGGATCCCTTTCGCCTCGGCCAAGAACTGCATCGTCTGTCGGACACCACTTTCCATTTCTGGAGTGACGA
Source organism: Synechococcus sp. W60.3 (assembly GCF_047502615.1). Taxonomy (NCBI): domain Bacteria; kingdom Bacillati; phylum Cyanobacteriota; class Cyanophyceae; order Synechococcales; family Synechococcaceae; genus Synechococcus; species Synechococcus sp. W60.3. The sequence continues at coordinate 7,592 of NZ_JANSHJ010000038.1, forward strand.
TGTAGACCTCCAGCCGGTTACAGGTGCTGAGGATCGCCGCTTCCTCAATGTGGGGGTGGGCACGGAGCTGCTGGATCCGCTCCCCCACCTCGGCCTCGGGAATGCTGAGGCGCTCCCGGATCTCCACAGGAGCTGTGCGATGGCTAAGACCGACAACCGCGATAAACATGCCTCTCCGTCGTCTGTACAGCAACAGTTATTAAAAACAGAAACTATGAACAAAAGCAAACTCACCTAGCTAGGACAAGGAAGGCAAGACCGATGTCAAGGGATTGCCTTGTCTCGGCTGCAGCAAGCTTAGGTAACTTTTCTCAGCCTACCTAAACCCTAAGAACAGTATCGAGCCGGTTTTGCAGGATTTTGCTGAAGAGTTATTACGTTTTTTCGGGCGACTGACTGATAGATTTCTTAACTTCCCAAAGGACAAGAGCGACCTTCGCCAGAGGAAAGCCGCCCTTGCCGAGGGAGATGTCGGGCCGGGGATCCGTCAGCGCAGTTGCAGGCTGCGGGGCTGTTGGCCGTCTTTCATATGGATGGTATCCACAAAGCGCACCGTGCGCGACTGGCTGGAGATCACCAAGGTCTCGGTGCGTGCCCCGCCGCCGAAGAAACGCACCCCGCGCATCAGGTCGCCATCAGTAATCCCGGTGGCCGCAAAGAGGACTTCCTTGCCGCTGGCTAGCTCTTCGCATTCCCACACCTTGTCGGGATCCTCGATGCCCTGTTCTTTCAGTTGCCGTCGTGTCTCTTCCACCGGCGGCAGGTAGGTGCCCGCCTGCACCACCTCGGGGTCGTAGATCAGCCGACCTTGGAAGTGGGCGCCGAGGCAGCGCAGCGCCGCCGCCGAGATCACCCCCTCTGGGGCTGCCCCGATCCCCATCAGGGCGTGGATGCCGGTGCCGTTGAAGCCTGCCGAGAGGGCCGCCGAGATGTCGCCGTCGGTAATCAGCTTTACCCGCGCCCCCGCCTCCCGGATTTGGCGAATGAGATCGACGTGGCGCTTGCGGTCCATGACCACCACCGTCAGATCGGAGACCTCCCGATCCAGGCTTTCGGCGATAATCTGAAGATTCTTTTCCGGCGGATAGTCGAGATGTACCTTGCCCTTGGCCTGGGGCGGAGCCGCCAGCTTCTGCATGTAGATGTCCGGCGCGTGCAGAAGGCCGCCTTTTTCGGAGATGGCCAGCACCGCCATGGAGCCGTTTTGGCCCTTGGCCACCAGGTTGGTGCCTTCGCAGGGATCCACGGCAATATCGATTTCCACCAGCTCTTCCACGCGGCAGAACTGCTCGGCGTCCGGGCGCGTACAGATGCCCACCTCTTCCCCGATGTAGAGCATGGGGGCCTCATCGCGGGTTCCCTCCCCAATGACGATGCGGCCGCGCATGGGGATCTGGTTCAGTTTCTCCCGCATGGCCTCGACGGCCACCTGATCGGCGGTCTTGTTGTCGCCTTTGCCCATCCAACGGGCGGCGGCGATGGCAGCCTGCTCCACCACTTCGATGATCTCTAGCCCCAACTTGTTGTCCACGGCGTGCCCCCTTGGTATGTCGGAACGATGAAGGCCAATTAAGGATATCTTCAGACTCTTCCCCTCAGTTTACCAGGCGGGCTTCTTCTCGGGATCCCCTTGCCTCAGCTTTCATAAGCTGAGAAAACAAATCGGCCAAAGTCAAGCAGAAAGAGCGATCCCCGTCTTGCCCGTTGGCTATTGTCGGCTGGGGATCAAGAGTGATAGCCTGGCTTAAAGCCAATAAGTTTTTCTTAAGGCGATTAAAAAAAACGCAATGAAAAGATACGTTTTCGTCAACCGTTCTCAGCAGGTTCAGGTCATCCGAACAATTCCCGGCCACTGGGAGCGCACCCTCTTCCCCGGCCAGTATGCCATTTTCGAGGCAGAGCCGGACGACTACCTGGAGGTTTATAGCTGCTGCTGTTCTACCACCATTTTGGAAGAGCGCCACCCCTGCCGCCGTTTGTTGGACTCCTCACTGCCTGAGGCTGACCCCCACCTGGACAGGCTGGCAGATGCAGTGAACGGATGAATCAGCTTGGGGATCCCGGCTCCTGAGGCCGAGCCTCGGTTTCCTCGCAGGGCAGCTCGGCAGAGGGGGCATCGGGAGGACGGGTGAGGCAACTGCCTCGCGCGGCGTCGCGAAAGGTATCGATGCGCTCCACGCAATTGTGATAGCCACAGTAGGGGCAATAGAGGCGATCCCCTGGCTGGGGCTCCACCACCGCCGGCAGCGGTCACAACAGAAGTGGTAGAGAAACTCCAGCGCCACCCTCATGGCAACCGACTCCCTGACCTGGCAGAGCCGAAAAACGGAAAGAAATGGGGATCCCCTGGATCGCGGCGCTCCAGCTTAGCCAGCCAGTAAGACAAAGTCATTATGAGTATGGTATGTTAGGTTTAGTTTACATTTGTACTTTACCGTAAGGAGCGTCGACTGATGTCTCAGGAAGGATGTCTGCGGGTGGGGCAGCCCGCTCCCGATTTTTCGGCCACTGCCGTTTACGACATGGAATTTAAGACGGTGAGGCTCTCCGACTACCGGGGCAAGAAGTACGTGGTGCTGTTCTTCTACCCCTTGGACTTCACCTTCGTCTGCCCGACGGAGATCACGGCTTTCAGCGATCGCTACGACGAGTTTGCCAAGCTGGACACGGAGATCCTCGGCGTCTCGGTGGATAGCGAGTACTCTCACCTGGCCTGGATTCAGACCGACCGCAAAGCCGGAGGGGTGGGCGAGCTGAGGTATCCGCTGGTCTCCGACCTGAAAAAGGAGATCAGCGCCGCCTACAATGTCCTGGATCCGGCGGCAGGGGTGGCTTTGCGCGGCCTGTTCATCATCGACAAGGAAGGGATCATCCAGCACGCCACCATCAACAACCTGGCCTTTGGCCGCAGCGTGGATGAAACCCTGCGCACCCTGCAGGCCATCCAGTACGTGCAAGCTCACCCCGATGAAGTTTGCCCGGCCAACTGGCAGCCCGGCCAGAGAACCCTGAACCCCGACCCGGTGAAATCCAAGGAGTTCTTCGCGGCGGTTGCCAAGTAGGCTTGTCCAGGCCCTGTCAGGGATCCCGGGTTTTGACACTCCCCCGCCTGAAGGCGGGGGATTCTCACGTAGTCCATAAACGGACTCGTAAAGGCGCTGTCAAGACACCTCTAGACAGTTCCGTGTAGGTATGCTTTGCTGGAGCTTTTTTTTAGCAAAAGGCAGCCCGACAAAGGATCCGACTCTTCTCAACATGACCTTCCGCCTCCCCTCTCCCTCGGGGAGAGGGGCCGGGGGTGAGGGCTAACAGCGCCGAACCCTTTCAAACCGGTTGCCAGTGGAGACGAACAAATGTGGAGACGAACAAATAAAGATCCCCTGGGCTGGCCAGGGGATCCGACAAGACAGAAAGACAAAGGTCGCCGGAATTAGTCCCAGGGTTTCCCGTTGGTGAATTTGTAGGTAACCGGCTCTTTGTTCTTGCCGATGTTGTGATCCACCTTGCCGACGGGCTGGCGCCCCTCGTTGACCTTCTCGGGAAAGACACCATCCTTGGGATGCACCAGTTCCGGCTGTCCACCCGCCGGGATGCGGAAGATCTGGTAGTCCTTGATCTTGAACTCGGAGATCAACTGAGCGCCGAGCGCCAGGCACTGCTCTTTGCGGGCGAAGGTGAGGTAGTTTTTGCCCTCCACCATCTCGGCGGCGCCGCCGGTGGGCATTTCAAACACTTGCCCCGGCTTGCCTGTCCAGGTGATCACATATTTTTCTTCGGTTTCGGCTGCGCTCAACAGCCCTCCGGTGGATCCCCCGAATAGGGGCAACTTTGCCCCCTGACGGGGATCGCCTTCCATCACAGCCATAGCCTACCTTCTCGTCGTCGTTTGCGTTGTTGGGCCGCGCTTGGGGTTGAGGCGCGGAGCACTTTGAATGTACCATCGGCCCGATTTTTGACCCCAGATCTGCCGGCGAACTGTAATTTTTCGTAGCAGATCCAGCTCTGGCGCGGGCGGATCCCGGCTTACTCTCTGAGCCACCATAGAAGCAGGCGGCAGAGCCCCACGTTTGCAACAGGAACGACGCCCATGGCCCAGTGGTCCCTCCATCCCAGTTCCCAGTCCAACGCCAGGGTTGTCCTCATTCCCACTGCCTTTGGCCCAGATACGCAGGCGCCGCTGGCCATCCTCAACGCCGGTGCTGAGCTGTGTGCTTTTGAGCCGCGGTTGGGGATCAATGTGGATGAGATAGCAGTGGCGCAGTTGCCGGGGCTGGTGGATGAGCCGCCCTATGGCATGTGTGAGGCGGCGGTTATTCAGGCTTGGCGACGACAACAGTGGCCGGTGCTGTTGCCTTCGGTCTTGGCGGCCAGTTGGGGAGCCATTCGTGCCCTTTGGAAGCACTACCTCGCCCTGAGTGTGGTGCATTGCAGCGCCCATGCCAACCTGATGCCGCCCGAGGAGATGACCCAGCCGGAGCAAGATATGGGCTATGGCAACGCTGCCTGGGTGGAGTTGCTCTACCAGCATAGGCTGCCGGTGGTGCATGTGGGGCTGCGCAGCGGCAGTGCCCGCGCCTACGCCTGGCTGAAAAACCACGCCAGCCCGATCTTTTGGGCCCAGGATGGCTGGGATCCGCAGCAGGTGGTGGAGGCTTTGCCGGAGCAGCCGGTGTTTTTGGTGGTGGACTGCAGTGTGCTGGATCCCTCTTTGGCGCCGGCGGTGCACCACCCGGAGCCGGGGGGGCTGAGTTGGTTTCAACTGTTAACAACCTGTGAGGCCATCTTCGCCGCCCGCCCTGTGATCGGCCTTTCCTTGGGAGGAGTGGCGGTGGGAGCGGCGACGCGGCCAACCGCCCGCGTGGTGGCCCGCCTGCTCAATTGGCTGCTGGCCTGCTACGGCCTCTACTCCCTGAAGCTGGCCCCCAACCCCGCTACGCTCGAACGGCCCGAAAATAGATCGCGAACCTCTTGAGCCCGGCTTATGAAGGCTTTCTACCGGCAGGTGCTTTTTCCGAGGTTGCTGGATTGGGCTCTGGCCAGCGAGCGTCTGGAGAGCTATCGGCGGCAGCTTCTGGCCCAGGTGCGGGGAGCGGTCTTGGAGATCGGCTTTGGCACCGGCCTCAACCTGGCCTGCTACCCAGAGCACATTCAAAAAATTACAGTGGCAGATCCCAACCCCGGCATGGGATCCCTGGCCCGCCGCCGCATCGCGGCTTCCTCCATCGCCGTCGATTGGCTGGTGGCGGACGCCCAAGAGCTGCCTTTTTCGAACCAGAGTTTTGACAGCGTGGTCAGCACCTGGACCCTGTGTAGCATCCCCGATTTGGCCAAGGCTTTGGGGGAAATCCGGCGGGTGCTGCGGGTGGGGGGCAAGCTGTTTTTTCTCGAGCACGGCCTCAGCCCGGATCCCCAGGTGCAAAGCTGGCAAAGGCGTCTCAACCCTATCCAGAGGGCGATCGGAGATGGCTGCAACCTAGACCGAGATATGGCTGGCCCTGGCAACCGTTAGCCTGCCCTCAACTAGCTCTTTGATTGGCGTTCTCCCCCCTTTCATCCCCCGTATACGGGGGGAAAGGGGAAGAGCGGGATCTGCGCCGCCAAGGTTTCGGTCAAGACTCCGCTAGACTAAAACCTGTACCTGGCAATTCCCACCTTCTATGGGCGATCCTCTCACCCCTCAGGTTAGCGAGCGCATCTGCAAGCACATGAACGAAGACCACGCCGATGCCGTGGCCCTCTACGCCAGGGTCTTCGGCCAGGTGGAAGGAGTGGTCCAGGCCCGTATGGAGGCCATCGACGCGGAAGGAATGGACTTACAGGTGGAGGTGGATGGGGCTGTGCGGAAGCTGCGCATCCCCTTTGATCACCCTCTCAAAGATTCTGAAGATGCCCACCACACCCTGATTGCCATGCTCAAACAAGCCCGTGCCCAGCTCAGGCAGGCCGCCGGTTAGCCACAAGTTAACGGGTTTGGATCCCGCCCAGGCTAGCAGGAAAGCAGGCAGCTAGCTGGCCTGCTGCAGGAGCAAATCCAGCTTGCCCTGGGCCTCAAGGGCGTAGAGGTCGTCGCAGCCGCCGATGTGCTGGTTGTTGATGAAAATCTGGGGCACGGAGCGGCGCCCGTTGGCCCGCTTGGCCATCTCCGCCCGCGCCGCCTCATCCCCATCGATGGCGTATTCGATGTACTTCACCCCTTTGCGATCCAACAGTTGCTTGGCGCGGATGCAGAAGGGACAAAAACGCCACGTGTAGATCTCAACGGCCATAGGGAGATAACCAACACTTTCACACACTTTTACATAGCTTAACATTTCTCCGAGGCCGGGATCCCTTAGTTGGCCTCCTTCCAGTTGTGGCCAATTTGAATGTCCACCACCAGCGGTATGGAAAGGGGCACTGCCTCTTCCATTTCTCTTTGAATGAGGGGCCGTAAGTCCTGCCATTCGGAGGGCTCTACTTCAAACACCAGCTCGTCGTGAACCTGCAAAAGCAAACGCGAGCGAAAATGCTGCAGCTTTTCCTGCAAGCGCACCATGGCCACTTTGATGATGTCTGAGGCGGATCCCTGGATGGGGGCGTTCACGGCAGCCCGCAGCTCGGCCTGTTTGCGATGGCCGGATAGCTGAGACAAATTGGGAAAATAGCGACGGCGGCCTAAAAGGGTTTCCACATAGCCGTGCTTTTCCACAAAGGCTTCGGTGGCGCGGAGATAGGCAAAAACGCCGGCGTAGCGCTCGTTAAATCGCCGCAAAAATTCCTTCGCCTCCGCTAGAGAGACGCCGGCAGTGCGGGCAAAACGCTGCGCCCCCATGCCGTAGATCACCCCATAGTTAATCGTCTTGGCCAGGCGGCGTTCTTCGCTGGTTACTTCTTGTTTTTCAAAGAGCAAGCGAGCGGTAAGGGTATGCACATCTTCCCCAGAGCGAAAGCACTCGATGAGGGTTGGCTCTTGGCTGAGGTGGGCCAGGATGCGCAGCTCAATTTGCGAGTAGTCAGCCGAGGCCAACAGCCATCCCTCCTGGGGAACGAAGGCCTGGCGAATGCGGCGGCTAAACTCGCTGCGGATGGGGATATTTTGCAAATTGGGGTTGGAGGAGCTGAGCCGGCCAGTGGCAGTAACGGTCTGGTTGAAGCTGGTGTGCACCCTACCCGTATCGCGTCTTACCAGAGCCGGCAGCGCGTCCACATAGGTGGATTTGAGCTTGGCCAGGGTGCGGTACTGGAGAATGGTTTCAATGACTGGGTGATCCCCTTCCAGCTTTTCCAAAACCGAGGCGTCGGTGGAGTAGCCGGTAGCTGTCTTGCGAGTTTTGCGGACATCTAGCTTGAGCTTTTCAAAGAGCAGGGATCCCAGTTGTTTGGGAGAGTTGAGGTTAAACACCTCGCCTGCTTGAGCATAGGCTTTCTGCTCTAGACTGTGTAGCTCTTTTTCCAGCTCCTGGGAAAACTGCCGAAGAAACTCAGTGTCGATGCGGATGCCGACCCACTCCATTTCTTCCAAAACATGGGCCAAAGGCAACTCCACTTGGACAAAAAGATTCCAGAGGCGTGGGTCAGTCTGTTGCAGCTTTTCGGTGAGGATGGGCACCAAACGATAGGCGCAGTAGGCGTCGGTTCCGCAATATTCTGCCACTTTGGCAATGGGCAGATCGGCAATGGAGTCTGCTTTGCCCAGCAGCTTTTCATAGCTGGTGGTGGGTAAATTTAGATAGGTAGCTGCCAAATCAGCCAAGTTGTGGCTAGCTTCTGGATTGAGCACATAGCTAGCCAACATGGGATCAAATTGGATCCCTTGTAGGCGGATGCCATGAGCGCGAAAAATGCTGAGATCATACTTGCAGTTTTGCAGGCTTTTGGGGCGACTGGGATCCTCCCAAATGGGCTGTAGGCTCTGTTTGACTAGGTTCCAGTCCAAGTTGGATCCCTGGCGGTGGCCAATGGGCAAATAGGCAACATCCCGCTCCGACCAACAGCAGCCAATCCCCACCAGTTGGGCGTCGCGGGGATCCAGACTCGTGGTTTCTGTGTCCCAGGCTACGATCCCGGAACAGGCCAACAGCTCCTGCCGCAACAGCTCCAATTTCTCCGCTGTATCCACGATGCACACTGCTGGCAAAGAGGGAGCGGGAGCAGCGGGAAAATCAAACCAAAGAGCCTCGTCGTAGGTAGAGCCATCCTTTGAAGTTGTCCTTGCTTGAGAGGCTTGGGCTGGGATCCCGCCCAAAGTGGCCTGCAGTTGGCGCACTTGAGCAATGAAACTGCGAAACTCCAATTTCTCCAGCAGCGGCAGCACTTCCTCTGGGTCAAACCCAGTTAACCTCATGCTCTCCCAGTCAGGCGAAAGGGGGACATCGCAGTGAATTCGAGCCAGAAATTGGGAGTGCTGGGCTGCTGGGATCCCTTCCCTGAGGTACTGCTGGATTTTGCCAGGGATCTCCCCCAGATGGTTGAAAATCTCCTCCAGGCTGCCATAGCGCTGCAAGAGCTCCGCCGCTCGCTTGGGGCCGATCCCCTTGACACCGGGAATGTTGTCGGAAGGGTCACCGCAGAGGGCTTTGTAGTCGACCACCTGCCAAGGCCAGATGCCGAGTTTCTCTTTGACCTCTTGGGGGCCAAATTCGCTGACGCGATCTTTGCTGTTGAGGTGCAAAACCCGAATCCTTCCCTCGCGGTCAATGAGTTGAAACAGATCCTGGTCGCCGCTTAAGATCTGCACTCGATACTCGTGGGGAGCAAGCCGACAGAGAGTACCCAGAATATCGTCGGCCTCAAAGCCAGGCACCGCCAAAATGGGAATGCGCAGCGTCGCCAACACCTGCTGGAGGTTCTCCACATCCTCAACGAACTCCGGCGGTGTTTCCGGACGGCCTGCTTTGTAGGTTTCATCCGCCTCGTGGCGAAAGGTGGGCTGCCGGGTATCAAAGGCAACAGCTACATGGGTGGGGGGGTATTTCTCCAAGACCTCCAGCAGCGATTTCAAAAAGCCAAAGCTGACACTGGTCGGGATCCCCGTGGAGGTGCGCAAGCCCCCCTCGCGGCTGTAGGCAAAGGCATAAAAAGAGCGGTAGGCCAGGGAGTGGCCATCGACCAAGAGCAGCCGGGGAGTTTGGGAAGCCATCGGCCCAGACCAAGAACTGAGTCCAGCCTATCCAAAAGGGATCCAACAGAGGATCCCTCCCTAGGGCCGCCAGGGAAACTGGCGAAAGTTGGGGGGGCGCTTCTCCAAAAAAGCCCGTTTGCCCTCGGCCGCTTCCTCGGTCATGTAATACAGCAGTGTCGCGTCCCCGGCTAGCTCCTGCAGTCCCATCTGGCCGTCGCAATCGGCGTTGAAAGCAGCCTTGAGGCAGCGGATGGCCAGAGGACTGTGTTGGAGGATCTCCCGCGCCCAGCGGATCCCTTCGGCTTCTAGTTCCTCCACCGGCACCACCGCATTGACCAGGCCCATCTCCAGGGCTTGCGCTGCGGTGTACTGGCGGCAAAGAAACCAGATTTCGCGCGCTTTCTTCTGCCCCACCACCCGCGCCAGGTAGCTGGCCCCAAAGCCGCCGTCGAAGCTGCCCACGCGAGGCCCGGTCTGGCCAAAGATGGCGTTGTCGGCGGCAATGGTGAGATCGCAGAGGAGATGCAAAACATGGCCTCCCCCAATGGCGTAGCCGGCCACTAGGGCAATCACCACCTTGGGCAAGGAGCGGATGAGGCGCTGCAGATCCAGCACATTGAGGCGCGGGATCCCCGCCTCGTCCAGGTAGCCGGCCTCTCCCCGCACGCTCTGATCCCCGCCGGCGCAGAAGGCATATTTTCCGTCCGTGTGGGGCCCGGCGCCCGTCAAGAGCACGACTCCAATCTTGGGATCCTCCCGCGCATCTACAAAGGCATCGATCATCTCGGCAACGGTCTTGGGGCGGAAGGCGTTGCGCTTGTGGGGGCGGTTGATGGTGATCTTGGCAATGCCGTCGGTCTTCTCGTAGAGGATGTCTTCGTAGAGCTTGGCCGTCTGCCACATGGTGTCCAGCGTCCCAACTGCCCTCCCATTATCCCGCTAGGGGACAGTCTGCAGGAGGGATCCCACCAGCCCTTCCAGGGTGTACTCCTGGGCCACCACATCTACCCGCCCCAAGATCTGCCTGCAGGTTGCCGCCGTTTTGGGGCCGATGGCCGCAATCTGCACCGGCGGATCCCAGACCTCAGGGCCTAGCCCTGCCTGGCGTAGGAGATGGGCAAAATGCTGCACCGTTTTGGAGCTGGCAAAGGTGAGGATATCCACCTGGCGATCTTTGAGAGCCTCCACCACCTGGGGATCCGCCGCTGTCGGACAGGCCGACTGGTAGGCGGCCACCTCCACCACCTCGGCTCCGCGTTGCCGCAGCCCCTGCACCAGCTCCTCCCGTCCTCCGGATTCGACGCGGGGGAAGAGGATGCGCTGCCCCTGCACCGGCTCTGGCCAAATGGGCAGCAGGGCCTCGGCCACAAACTCAGAGGGCATCAGATCCGGGCGGATGCCGTACTGGGCCAGCACCGCCGCCGTTTTGGATCCCACCACCGCCACTTGCAGGGAGTGGAGTGCTCGGCTATCTCGCCCCTGCCGCTGCAGCCGCTCAAAGAAAGCCTGCACTCCATTGGCAGAGGTCAGCAGCAGCCAGTCGAATTGTTCCAGGTTGGCAATGGCTGTATCCAAGGGATCCCAGCTCGTGGGCGGCTGGATCACCAGGGTCGGCATCTCCAGCACCCGCGCCCCCTGGGCCTGCAGCAACTCACAAAAAGCTGGCGATTGCCCCTCGGAACGGGTAACCAGCATCGTCTTGCCTGCCAAAGGAGCCGGTGGCGGCAAGGGTGGGATCCCCGGCAAAAAGTCCTGCCGCAGCCGCACCACCTCCCCAACCACCAGTAGGCCCGGCAACTTTGCCTGACTCTCCCCCTGCTGCAGCTCGGCCAAGGTGCCCACCCACACCTGCTGCTCTGCTTGCCCCGCCCCCCAGATCAAGGCCACCGGTCGGTCTGCCGGGATCCCAGACTCCACCAGCCGTGCGCCAATGTGCTGTCGCTGCCGGGATCCCATCAAAATCACCAAAGTATCCAACTGGGCCAAAGCGCCCCAGGGCAGAGCTTCCAGCTCGTGGGCGGTGAGAACGGCAAAAGCGCGGCTCAAGTGTTTATCCGTTAACGGGATCCCTGCCCAGAGGGGGCCAGCCAGGGCCGACGACAACCCCGGCCAAATCTCAAAGGGACAGCCCGCCTCCCTAAGGGCTTGGATCTCTTCGCGGGCGCGGCCAAAGATCAAGGGATCCCCCGACTTAAGGTGAACCACCTGTTTACCTTCCCGACAGCGCTGAATTAACCAGAGGATGCCCTGCTGTAAGCTCGCTTCTCCTGAGCGCCGCCACACCTGCGCCTGAGAGGGTAACTCCGCCAGCAAACGCTCATCCACCAGCTCGTCAATCCAGATAGCCTCAGCCTGCCGTAGGATCTCCAGTGCTCCCTGCGTCAGGCCCGCCCGCCCGCCCAGCCCTGCCCCCACTAGATACACCTTGCCCATGCCCTACCCCTTGGAATGTCGATCTTGCCCCTTGTAAGAAGGGGATCCCGCTTGCTTTGCAAATATAAATCGAAGACGCCTCCCAACAGCTCCTCTTCCAAGGGGTGGCCAGCCTGAGGAAAAACTGGTCTACTTGCGAGATACTGAAAGCGTGGCCGCCTGAGGATCCCTGCCTATGTCCGGTGTAACTCCAGAGCCTTGGCCGCGGCGGCGTTTTTTGGCCAGTGGAGCTGCTCTGCTAGCAGTAGGAGCGGGCTCCCGCCCCTCTTCGGCCAGATCCCGGCCCTTGCGACTGGTCACCAACTGGTACGCCCAGGCCGAACACGGCGGCTTTTACCAAGCCCTGGCCACCGGCATCTACGCCGACTACGGTCTGCAGGTGGAAATCCGCATGGGGGGAACGGCGGTCAATGTGTTGCAACTGCTGGCGGGGGGGGCGGCAGATTTTGTTCTCGGCTCCAGCCCGGATGCCCTTTCTGCCCTGCAAGCCGGGATCCCGGTGGTAACAGTGGCCGCCTTTTTCCAGAAGGATCCCCAATGTTTGTTGGCCCATCCGGGGGTAGGCATCGAGCGGCTAGAGGATCTGCGGGGTAAACCCATCTGGGTGTCACCGGGAGCCAACCTCACCTACTGGCCTTTTCTGCGGGCCAAGTTTGGCTTCAGCGACGAGCAAAAACGCCCCTACAACCTTAGCCTCACCCCCTTCTTGCTGGACAAATATTCTGCTCAGCAGGGCTATGTGACCGCCGAACCGTTCCGCGTGCGCCAGGAAGGGGGGTTTGATCCCGTCGTCTTTCTGCTGGCCGACTACGGCTACTCCCCCTACGCCACCACCCTGGAGACCACCCGCC
>NZ_JANSHJ010000038.1:19985-20570 GCF_047502615.1 Synechococcus sp. W60.3
TCGCGGATGGACTCCACCTTGTGGCGCAGGCTGGAAATGGTGGGCACCGTCTCCAGAGAACGCCACCACTCCATGAATTGATCCACCTCTTCTTCCACCAGGGCTTCGGCAGCCAGAGCCAGCTTTTGCCGTTGGGCGCGGTTTTCTTCCACGACGCGGGAGAGGTGATCCACATTGAACACCTGTACCCCCTTCAGCTTTTCCACGTCGGGATCGATGTTGCGGGGCACAGAGATATCCACCAACAACAGCGGCTGATCTGGCTGCAGCACCCCTGCCAGTTGCTGGTAGGTGAGGATCGGCTGGGTGGCACCGGTGCTGGTGAAGACCAAGTTGGACTCGGCCACGCTGCTCAGCAGCGACTCCCAGGGCAACACCTGGATCGGCTGCTCGAATTGCTTGGCCAGGGCTTCGGCCCGCTCCAGGGAGCGGTTGACCACCGTGATATCGACTGCCCCTTTGGCCAACAGGTGCTGCACCAACAGACGGGCCATTCTCCCCGCCCCCACCACGGTAACTTTGCCCTGAGAGAGGGATCCCTGCTCTTGCAGAGCCAACTCCACCGCTGCCGAGCTGATGGACATG
>NZ_JANSHJ010000039.1:0-20229 GCF_047502615.1 Synechococcus sp. W60.3
ACATCGAGGAAGTGAAGGGGGAGTCTCCTTCCCCCGATCAGCCCCTCTCGGTCAGCCGCAGGGTAGACATCTTGGGTCGTCGGGGAGGCCATCAGCGGTGGCGACTGATCGCCGAGCAGGTGGATCTGGCAGCCGGGCAACAGGTATTTGAGCAGGGGGCGCACGGCTACTTCTACGGAGAAAGCGCCGACCGACAGGAAGGGGTGCCGGATCCCTTTTTTGATAGCAGCGAGCAGATGACTTGGCGGGCCAAGCGAGCCCGCTACAATGCCACCGCCGATGAGCTGTATTTGGATGAGGAGGTGGAGGTGAGGAGCGGCGACGGCAGCCTGCTCTTGACCAGCGCCTTGAGAGTCACCCCTGAAGAGCGCATCGAGGTGCCCGCGGAGTTCACCCTCAAAGGCCGGGAAATGGTGTTGCAGGGCCGCTCTGGCTCGTTTAACTTTCAATTTGCCCTTCTCAGCGCTCAGCAGGGCAAGCTGATAGTGTTGCCCCCAAACGGCTCGGCACCCACCTCCACCACCATCACCGCCGACCAGATCACCTACGACCGCACCAACCAGGTGGCCGAGGGGAAAGGGAACCTGCGCATTCGCGAACGTGGCATCGAGATTCGCGCTCCCCAGGGCACCTACCTGCGGCAACAGGCCCAAAGCATTCTCTCCGGCGGCGTGGTGTTACAGGAGGTGGCCGGCGACAGCAGCCGGGATCCCTTATTGGCCGATCTGCGCTTGGCCCAGGCCTCTCCCGGCCCGGAGGCGACCCCAGACCAACAGGATCAAGAAGTCACCATCATTGCCGACCGCCTCACGTACGACCGCAACACACAAATTGCCCAAGGGGAAGGCAACCTGGAGATCCGCCAGGGGGAAACCATCATCCAGGCGGCCCAGGGCACCTACCGCCGCCGCGAATCCCAAAGTCTGTTGACGGGAGGAGTTACCCTGGAAGAACCCGGACGGGTGCTCACCTCCGCCCGCCTGGAGGGCAACCACCGCGACAAGATCTTCTTTTTTGAAGAAAACGTCCTCTACCGGCAGATGGCCACCTCTACCCCAGCTCCTGGCGGCGGATCCCTGACGGAGGAGCTGCGCCAAGCCGAAACGGAAGTGCGGGCCGCCCGCCTGGTTTACAACTCTCGTACCGGCACCTCGGAGTTTAGCGAGGCCGTCGAGTTCATCCAGCGGGGGCGCAAGGCCAAGGCCAACCAGGCCACCATTACCCCTGAGAAGGTGGAGCTGCGGGGAGAGGTGGTGATCGAGCAGATCGAGGGGGACTGGCTGGCGCGGCGTCTGCAAAACCCCCAGACCCAGGCCGATGTGGACCAGCCGACGGTGATCTACGCCGACCGGGTGGAGATCGATCAGGCCAGCGGCAATGCCCGCTTCTTCGGCAATGTGGTTATCGTGCAGGCCAACCGCGCCATCGAAGGGGATCGCGCCGAGTACTCCGACCAAGGGCAGATTTTCAGGATCACCGCCGACCAGGCTCCCGTCCTCCTCTGCGATCGCGGCGAGCTCAATCCGATTCCCCGCGAGAGCACTGCACCGCTGCCCGGTCGCGATGCTCTGGATCAGATGTGCCGGGGCGCCAACCGCCTCAGCGGCAGGCTGGTCACCCTGAACTTGGAGCGGGATGAGTACACCGTGGAAGGGGACGAGCAGCAGCAGGGGATGTTTCAATTCCGCATCACCGACGCCCTCTGACGGGATCCCAGCGGAGCTGGGGGTCGTCTGGATCTCTAGAGCTGGCTGAGCTTGTGCACCTGAGGTAACAGAGCCACATGACCATCCCACTGGCCAAGGGTCAACGGCGCCGAACTTCTGCCCAGACGGGGAGCTTTTGGGGATCCCTGAAGTTGGGGGGCTTTTTTTTGGAGTTTTATCTCTGCAAAGAGATGATCCGCCCCTTCTTTTTGGGGGTGGCGGGGGGCACGGTGATGATGCTGGGCAACCAGCTTTTTATCTACGCCGATTTGCTGGTGAAAAAAGGCGCCCCTCCCCTGACAATTTTGCACATTCTCCTCCTCAACTTGCCCGCCATTTTGGTGGTCACCTTCCCCATTGCCGGCCTCTTTGCCACCCTACTTACTCTGGGCAGGATGGGAGCTGACAGCGAGATCACCGCCCTGCGGGCCGCCGGGATCCCCTACCGCAAGGTGTTGATTCCGGTGCTCTGCATCGGCCTGCTGGTCAGCGGCCTGGCGCTGTTGACCAACGAGGTGATCGTGCCAGAGACCAACCAAAAGGTGAAAACCCTGAACACCAACCTCATCCTGGCCCAGGATGCCCTTCCGTTTGACTCGGAGGAAATTGTGCGGGTGGACGACGACCTCTGGTTTCATGTGGGATCCATCGACCCGAAGACCGGCTGGATGCACGATCTGCTGATTTTGGATCGCAAGGCCGAGACCGGCCACCTGCGCTACCCACAGGTGATCTCGGCCCAAACGGCGCAGCAGGTGGGCCAAGCCTGGCACCTGCAAGACGTGGTGATCCGTCGCTACGACGAGCGGGGGCGCACCTACTACGAGGGCCAGGTGGCGGAGATGGAGCTGAACATCGTCAACAAGTTGGTGGGCCTGGTGTACGCCGAGAAGGTGCCCCAGGAGCAACGGGCGGCAGAGCTGTGGGAGCAGTGCCAGCGATATCGAGCGGAGCAACGTCCTTCTGCTGATGTGGCCCGCTGCCTGACGGAGTACCACCTCAAGTTCGCCATTCCCTTGGCCAGCTTTTTTGCCATTTTGGTGGCTGCGCCCTTGGGCCTGCAGACGGTGCGCCAGACCGGCCGCTACGGCAGTGTGGCGCTGGCGATTGTCCTGGTGTTTATTTACTATGTACTGATGAGCCTGGGACGCGCCATGGGCCGAGTTGAGCATATCGATCCCTGGCTGGCCGCCTGGTTGCCGAATATGATTTTCGGTGGGGTGGGCTTCTCTCTACTGTGGCGGTTTTTACGGTGAGATCCGGCAACTTCCCGCAGGGCTTCAGCCCTTGGGCAAAATGGTTGGCCCTGTGCTGGGGCAGCTCCTTGTGGTTGGGGATGGGGGAGGCCGTCTTTGCCCAGTTGGATCCCCTGCCCACCAATCTGGAGGGCTATCAGCGCTTTTGGGCGGCCCAGCGGAGCCGCGATCCTGGCTCAGAGCCGGTTGCTCCCACCGGCGCCAGCCTGTTGGGGGATCCCATCACCTTGGCCGAGGCCCAATCCTCCTCGCGCCTGGCAGCAACAGCGGCTCCCTCCGTTCCCCCTCTTCCCGCCTCGGCCCCTGTTGAAGGATCCCCTCCCGAAAAAGCGCTCACACCGGAAGAGCTAAACCGGCAGCGGCTGCAGCCGCTCTTGGCCGAAGGGGCGGCGGCCCATGCACGGCGGCAGGCGCAGCAGGCCCAAGCTCAGGCAACACCGTCCTCCCGGTCTGCTTCATCGACAACGCCCACGGCAGCTGTTCCTACTCTGGACTCCCTTCGCTCCTCCCAGCCTGCAACTTCCCAAGCTGCTGACTTGCAGGTAGAAGAGCAACCTGGGCAGCACCCCAACGAAGCGAGGCGCTTGCCTGTTCCCCCCCCAGGGTCCACCGTCGAGAGCCTGGCCGCTGCTCAAGGGCAAGAGAGGCCTGGTTCGGAAGCGGTGGCGCAGCAAGTCCCGACCTGGATCCCGCAAGCCGGCGGGAACTGGAATTGGGGCGGCGCCCCTTCTTCCACCGGCACTCAGAGGGCAGCTCAAACCGGAACTGAGGCATTCACCCCCACTGCCGGATCCCTCCTTGCTCCTCAGTTGTTGGAGCGGTTCCCCCTGTTGCGAGATCTGGGCGATCCCGCCACCGGCCCAGAAGCCGCTCCGCCTGCCAGCCAGGGATCCCAGATTCGCCAGCAGCTGGCGGCCACCGCCACCGCCCAGATCCCCCTCGACCCGGCTCAGATCAACGTCAGTGGGGATGTGCTCAGCTACCTTGCCGAGCAAGACCTGGGCATTGCCGAGGGGAACGCCCAGATCCAGTTGGCCGACGGCACCAGCATCAGCGGCGAGCGGCTGTTGTTTTACCGACGGGAACGGCGCCTGCGCAGCGACGGCCCCTTCCGGATGGAACAGCCCCCTGGACCCCAGGGGCGCGGCATCCGGCAAATTGAGGGGCGCAACCTGGATCTGGACATCCCCGGTCGCAGCGCTCAATTTGAAAGCTCGCTGGTGATCTTGCCGGGGGAGGAGCCGGGCACCAAGGTTTTTGTGCGCAGCCAAGAGACCACCGCCCTGTTGGGGGATCAGATCTTTTTCGAGAAAGCCACCGTCACCACCTCGCCAGAGCCACCCATTACCCACTACGTGCAAGGGGATCGGGTGGAGGTGTTTCCCGATGACCGGGTGATCGTCTACGACGCCCGCGTGTTTGCCGGCGGCGAACTCACAGAAGCAGGGGATCTGCGGGCGGGCCTTCAGATCGCCTATTTCCCCCTGTTCATCTACAGCCTGCGAGATCACCAATGGGTGCTGCCGGGGCGCAGCGAGACAGAGGGGGTGTTTGTCAAATCCAGTTGGGCCTACCGCTTCGACGAATACAACTTCGGCGGCCTGCGGCTGGATGCCATCCAGAAAAAAGGGGTGGGCATTGGTTTCTTGCATGACTACATCCTGCCCATCCCGGACAGTGTCAACTACGGGCGAGCCCAGTTTTACTTGGTTACCGAAGCTGACCAACAGCGCTTCTCCAGCCGTTTCCGCATCGACCACAACTTCGACTTCTACGCTGCCAACCTCTTTGGGCAGGAAGGCCAACTGCGGGGACAGCTCAACCTCAACCTGGACAACACCTACCGTCTTGCCGGCGGGCGCAACGACAACGCCGATCTCCGCCTCAACGCCACCTTTCAGGGGGATCTCTCCACCACCACCCTCAACATCAGCCGCACCGGATCCCAGGAGCGGGGCATCTACAGCTTCCCCCTCACCCTCAGCCACATCCAGCGGTACGGGGGCGTGCACTGGCTGCAATCGGATCTCCGCTTGGACTACAACCAGCGGGTGAGCGTCAAAGATGGCCCCGACTTTGCCGATGCGCGGTTGACGCTGGGCACTCAACTGACCCCACCCGGCTGGGGAGGTACCTATCGCCTGGCCTACCGTGCCTACAGCAGTTCCAATGGCGACAACGAGCCGCGCCGCAACTTCGAGCTGGCCTTCAACCCCGATCCCCTCCGCCTCAGTCCCGATATCTTCCTCAGCAGCGCCCTCACCCTGACTCAAGAGCAACAGCCGGATCAAGAGGTGGGGGCGGGCCTCCACTTTTTCAATCGCTACGAGCTGCGCTCCAGCCTCCAGTTCAACGATATTCAACCGGCTCCCTGGATCACCTTCATGCCGGGTTCTATCGATTACACCCAAGTCCTCTACTCCACTCCTGACCAGGAGTCTACCGTCAGCCTCAACCCTCGCCTCAGTCTCAGACCTGCCGACTGGAATACCATCGACCTGCGCTACAGCCGCACCTTCTACGGCAACAATTCTGTGCCCTTCCAAACCCTCTCCACCAGCCCTAAAGATGTGGATCGCATCAATGCCAACATCAGCTTCTTTACGCCCCGCGATCCCCTACCCGATGTGCCCCCAGGCTACATTGCCTTTGAAGATGACCTGCCCGGCGAGCTGCCGATAGCCCTGACCTTCCCCGACGATACCCCCGAGGATTTGGCAGCGATTGCCTCCCGCAACTTGCAGGAGCTGCAGGCAGAGGTGAAAAACCTGGTGCGCCTGGACACCAGCCTTGGCTACGACTTCATCACCCAGAAGTGGGATACCCTCAACGCCAACTTCACCTGGAGCACCGCCCCTGATCTGTTCAACATTCAGTTGCAGACGGCCTACGACCTGAACCAGGGACAGCTCCAACCCGTTCGTCTGGAATATCGAGGGCGCAGCAGCACCACCTTCAACCGGGAGCAGCGCTCCGGTCTAGATAGCTATGAGCCGGGGATCAGCTACGCGCTGCAGGCGGTTTACGATCCCCGGTTGGGCCAGATCTCTACCTATGGACTGGAGTTAGATGCCACCCTCGGCACGCAGTGGCAAAACCACTGGCGGCTCCGCCTGGGCCTGACGGAGGCAGGGATCCGCCGCATTGAGGTGCGCCGCGACCTGCGGGATTTCGAGCTGCGCCTGGCCTACGATCCGCTGGCAGAGTCCCTGCGCCTGGAAGGGATCCTGGTGGCCTTTCCCAGCCGCCCGGTGGGCCTGACCCAAGAGCGGGGAGAGTTTCACCTAACCTCGCCGGTGGGCGCCTTCAGCCTGGATAGCCTGGGGCGCTAGGGCTGGCTCTGCCCTGCAGTCGGGAGGGCGGGTTGGGGCCGGCTTCGGCTACACTAAAGGGCCGACGCTCCTTTTTGCTCAGCAGCGCTGAACTCCTATGGCCAGGATCAACGACCACTTCCTCAAGCTGAAGGCTGGCTATCTCTTTCCCGAGATTGCCCGGCGGGTGCAGGCCTTTGCCGCCGCCCATCCCGAAGCTCAGATCATCAAGATGGGCATTGGCGATGTCACCGAGCCGCTGCCGGAAGCCTGCCGAACAGCCATGATCCGGGCCGTGGAGGAGATGGGGGAGCGGGCCACCTTCCGCGGCTATGGGCCGGAACAGGGCTACGAGTGGCTGCGCCAGGCCATTGCCCGCCACGATTTCCAGGCCCGCGGCTGCGACATCGACGCTTCCGAGATCTTCATCTCCGATGGCTCCAAGTGCGACTGCGGCAACATCCTGGATATTCTCGGCCACGACAACACCATTGCCATCACGGATCCCGTCTACCCGGTTTATGTAGACACCAATGTGATGGCCGGCCATACGGGGCCGGCCAACGAGCGGGGCGAATACGAGGGCCTGGTCTATCTGCCGCTGACGGCAGAAAACCACTTCACCGCCAGCTTGCCCCAGCAAAAGGTGGATGTCATCTACCTCTGCTTTCCCAACAACCCCACCGGCGCAGTGGCCACGCGGGAGCATTTGCAAGCCTGGGTGGACTATGCCCGCGCCCACAACTCGCTCATCCTCTTCGATGCCGCCTACGAGGCCTACATTACCGAGCCTGGGATCCCCCACTCCATCTACGAGATCCCAGGGGCAAGGGAATGCGCCATCGAGTTCCGCTCCTTTTCCAAAACGGCTGGCTTTACCGGCACCCGCTGCGCCTTTACCGTGGTGCCCAAGTCGCTGCGGGGCCAGGCTGCCGACGGCTCCTGGGTGGATCTGTGGAGCCTGTGGTATCGCCGCCAGTCCACCAAGTTCAATGGCGTGGCCTACATTGTGCAGCGGGGAGCAGAAGCCGTCTATTCCGAGGCGGGGCAGGTCCAGGTGCGGGCTCTGGTGCAGTTTTACCTGGAGAATGCCCGCATCATCCGCGAGCAGCTCGCCACAGCGGGGATCCAAGCCTACGGCGGCGTCAACGCTCCCTATGTTTGGGTAAAAGCCCCGGAAGGACTGAGCAGTTGGGAGTTTTTCGACAAGCTGCTGCACACCTGCCATGTGGTGGGAACTCCCGGATCGGGCTTTGGCAGCGCCGGCGAGGGCTATCTGCGCCTGTCGGCTTTTAACAGCCGCGCCAACGTGGAAGAAGCCATGCGCCGCATTGTCAGCGTGTTTGGGAGCTAAGTGGAGAGGGCTGGAGCCAAGGATTTTCCCCAACAAGCTGGAGAAAGGGAGATCCCTGGGGCGGTGGTGGAAGGGATCTCTTCTTTGACACTCCCACCCAGGGGATTCTTACGCAGCCCAAAATGGACTCGCAAAGGCGCTGTCAAGACGCCCCTAGACAGTCCTTTGAGGCATAACCTCAAAGTTCTGCTTACTTCGGACTTAAGTTCCTCCAGGTTAGTTATTGCCGCGCGGGTTTTGCACCGCAGTAGGTCGTTTTCCTGGAGAAGCTCTGTACTAAAAGAAGCAACTAAAGTGGCTCAAGGGCTTTTCCGCCTCGCACCCAAGTACGGGGCTACCAAGCTATCCTTTTGTGTAATGCTACAGAAAGAGACAAGCAGGGGAAGGAAACAGGCCTTGCGGGTGGGGATCATTGGCACTGGCTATGCAGCTCGCTCACGGGCAGAAGCCTTGCGCAAAGATGGGCAGGTGCAGATTGTGGCAGTTGCTGGCCGAACCCCTGAGCGAAGTGCTGCTTTTGCCGCCGAGTTTGGGGCGGCGGCCTATTCCGACTGGTCTTCCCTGTTCTGCGAGCAGCCGCTGGATTTGGTGTTTGTTAGCACCATCAATCGGGATCATGCGGCCATCGCCCGTGCCGCCCTGGAGGCCGGGATCCACACCGTTGTGGAATATCCCCTGGCCCTGAGCGTTGCCGAAGCTCGTTCGCTGGTGCAATTGGCCGCGGAACGGCGGCTGCTGTTGCATGTGGAGCACATAGAGCTCCTCAGCGGCGTTCACCAGTTGCTGAGACGGGAGCTGGCAGGGCTGGGCAAGTTGTTTGCCGTTCGCTACATTACCCTCACTGCCGCCCACCCTGCCCCCGACCGCTGGACTTATCGGCCCGACCAGTTTGGCTTCCCCCTCACAGGGGCTGTCTCCCGCATCCACCGCCTGGTGGACTTGTTGGGAAAGGTAGAGCGGGTGAGCTGTCAACTGCGCTACGACGGTCCAGACTTGCCCCACCGCTACAGCAGTTGCTACTGCACAGCCCACCTAAGTTTTGCCAGTGGGCTGCTGGCGGTGTTGACCTATGGCAAAGGGGACTCCCTGTGGTGCTCCCAGCGCCTATTGGAGTTCCATGGCCAGCGGGGGGGCCTGCTGATCAACGGCGAAGAGGCGACCCTGTTGCGCCCTGGCAGCGCCCATCCCCTGGAGACCGGATCTCGCCACGGCCTGTTTGAGCAAGATACCCGCATGGTGCTGGCTCACCTGCGCTGCGGCAGCCCTCTCTACGTGGATCCGGAGAAGATGCTCCACGCCCTAGCTGTGGCCGAGGCCGCCGAGCGGTCTGCCCAAACCCAGCAGGTTGTCTGCGTCCAGGATTAGATCCCTTAGCAGCAGGCGACGTTGCCGCTCAAGGAGAAGGAACTGGGTCTGCCAGCGGAAAGTGCCGCTGCAACAAAGCCGGGATCCCTTGCGGAGAAACGCCGCTGTAGCGAGCCTTGTCGGGCAGGAACACCACGTTGGGCCCCCGTTTGCAATCTTTCATGCAGCCCACTCCCTGCACCCGGATGGTCTCCGGGTAGGCCGCCAAGTGGGCCTGCAGAGCCTGCATCACCGCCATCGCCCCCCGCCGACAGCAATCAGACTTCTGACAGACCAAGACAACGCCTTTCCTCCCTTCCTCCGCTCCGGGAGCGGCCTTGGGGGAAGCCTGGACAGGAACCACGCGGCAGAGCACCCATTTCTCTCGCCCCTTGAATGGATCCACCTCCCGCTCCCCGGCGATCTGAAGCCTATCTCCGGGTTTGAGGCTGCGGTAGAGCTCAGAACGCAGCGGCTTGGGGATCTTGCCGGCAAACACTTCTGCCCCGGCCTGCCAGCGCAAGTACTTGAGCTTGCCATCCTTATCGGGAAGAAATCCCAGGAACTGGCCCTCTGCCTCAAACGGGATCCTTTGCTTAGCCAACTTGCTCATCTTGTCCCCCAGCGTTGAGCTGCCAACATATCTCTAGGCTGTCCAATAACTCTCGCCGCCGCGCCGTGTATTGGCGGATCACGCTGCGCACCTGCACCAGAGCCAAAGGCGTGTCCACCTGCACCTGCAAATGACCCTCTCCCGTACAAACCGCTGGGATCCCCAACTCCACCAGCCGCCGCCCAATGCGCCAGCGCTCCCCCAAGGGGATCTGCAAACAATAGCCGCTCCCAGAAGATACAAAGTTCATGGCCAGAAGCAACGCCTCATCAATAAGAGTAGACCTGGAAAGCTACTAGGGAGAGTAATTCTCAATCAATGCTTACAAGAAAAACAAAAGCCAGCGCAGAGAGGGTAGCAGGCTCGCCGACCTGACGGGCCTGCCCTGGATCCCGACTAGGCTCTGCCGTCCATCAAGCCAAACACCAGGCTGTCGTTGGCCAGGAAGTGGCTGAGGTGGAAGGCCCGGTCTTCCGTCTTCAGCAAGATCTGCTCGTAGAGGTAGCGGGTGGCGCGATCCCCTAGGCTTTCCGCTTGAGCGGCCTGACGCCGCAGCAGATCAATGATGGCCTGCTCCGCGGCCAGATCGTTCTTCAGCATTTGCCGCGCCTCAAAAGCGCCATCCGGCTCAGGGGTAAAGCAGCAGAGGCGAGCCAAGGTGGCAAAGGTGGCTACCGGCACACCCCCTAGACCTTCAAGGCGTTCTCCCAGGTCGTGAACATGTTCCCTCACCTGCTCGTAGTGATCCTTGAATAACTGGTGCAGCGGGTAGAACTCGGTGCCCTCCACTACGAAGTGATGCTTCTGGTATTGCAAGTACAACCCTTGGAAGCTGGCCAGAAGGGCGTTCATCCCCTCGCAGATCGGCTGGGTCACCTCCAGGCCGAGGGAGACAGGGTTGTTGCGCACGCTGTTGAAGGCCTGGCGCAAGGTTGCGGTTTCAGACATAGGGCAAGGTTCTCCAAGGTAAAGAGGACACAGCTATCTACCCAGTCTACTTGATTGAGTCGATCCAGGAGATCTTGGGGCTGTCCCCACCCCAGCATAGTCCAACTCGGCGCTTCTTGTGAACAGCTCTCAATAAAGTGCTGGTTGTAGCAGAACCGGTGGGCCGGTCAGGGAGGAGTCGCATCCCTTCGCGATTTACACTAGACTGGGAGCGTTAGCCCAGTTGATCCCGTACTTGGGGATGGAGCATGTCTCAAACGGAGCCGGAAAGCCGCTCCTGGATAGAAAAACTGATTCGCCTAACCCATCAAACGGTTGCGCGCGGTTGCGCGAGCTCGGGGGCAACAGGGAGATCTAAAAGATTCGGCCGGCCACCTGTTCAAACGCCACCTGTTCAAACAGAGCCTGCTGGAAGCGGAGGCCGAAATGGGCCATTGCAACGTCCTGGTGATCGGCAAAAGCGGGGTGGGCAAGAGCACTTTGGTCAACGCGGTGTTTAAAGATGAGCTGGCCCGCACCGGCGTCGGCAGCCCCGTCACCCGCCACATTCGCCAATATTCCAAGCAAGGTTGCCCGATCACCATCTACGATACGCCTGGCATGGAGTTGGCCGGCGAGCAGAATACTCAGATCCGCCTCGAGGTGGCCCAACTAATCGACGAGCTGCGCCTCAAGGATCCTGAACATCACATTCACATTGTTTGGTATTGCATCCACCACGAGCTGAAGCGGCTGGAGGAAACCGAGCGCAGGTGGCTGAGGGAACTGGAACTCAAAGATGTGCCGGTCATCTTGGTTTTAACTCAATGCCTGGAATACCCCAATCCGGAAGAGAGCGAGTTTTTCCAGTATTTGCAGCGCCAAAATCTCCCTGTTCGCTACATTGTTCCTCTTTTGGCTAAGGACAAGGTCATTAACCGGCAACTCACCATCCCCGCCCACGGGCTGGAGCATCTGATCGGCTGCACCTTGGAGCTGCTGCCGGAAGTGGCTCGCCTTGCCTTTATCCGCCAGCAATTGCTGCGGGTAGATCTCAAAGCCGATGCTGCTTTTAAGTATGTATCGGGCTATGTGGCCAGCGCGGCCTTTATTGGGGCAACCCCCCTTCCTTTTGCCGATGCCCCTCTGTTGGTGGCTGCTCAGATTGGCATGATTGCCAATATCAGCTTTATCTTCGGCTACAAAGCTTCCCCTTCTTTTTATTACTCTTTGATGGCGGCTTTGGCAGGCGTTGGGGGCGCAGTGGTGACCGGGCGGGCCATTGTCTCGAACCTGCTGAAGCTGATCCCCGGCGTGGGATCCCTGGCAGGCGGCATCATCCAATCCACCACAGCCGCTACCCTGACCCTTTCCCTTGGCCTGGCCTATATTGAGCTGATGAAGGCCATCGCCCGCGCCGAAATCCAAGGAATCCAGCTTTCCCAGAAAGAGATGCAGGAGATCTTTGTGCGCGAGTACCAAGAATATGCCGGACGCAGAACCCAGAAAAATGAGGTGGGAATAAGAGCATAAGAGCTTTTCATCCCGGCTTTTGAGTGGGCAGCGAGCCCGAGCTGCAAACAGGATAGGATCCTGGAGAAGGCGAATGTCCTGAGGTCTCGAACCCAAAGGCGCCTTGGACTAGGTACAGTGGCCGGCCTTTCACCTCTTCAAAAACGCGGCCCAGATACTCTCCAATTACGCCCAGGCTGATCAACTGGATCCCGCCCAAAAACAAGGTCATCACCGCCAAAGAGGCGTAGCCGGGCACATCAGAGCCAAACAGCAAAGTGCGGATGATCAGAAAAAGGCCGTACAGCAAAGCCAGCACGGAAATCCCCAAGCCCAGATAGCTCCACACCCGCAACGGCCAAGAGCTAAAAGAGGTAATGCCTTCTATGGCCAGGTTCCACAACCGCCAGTAGTTCCACTGGCTTTTGCCGCGAAAACGGGGGGCGCGGTCGTAAAAAATGGCCACCTGACGATAGCCCACCCAGGCAAAGATCCCTTTCATAAAGCGGGTGCGCTCCCGCAGTTGCCTGATGGCGTCCACCACCTGCCGATCCAATAGCCGAAAGTCCCCGGTATTGCGCGGGATCCGCACCTGGCTGAGCTGGTCGATGACCCAATAAAACCCGTTGGCCGTCAAGCGCTTGAGCCAGCTCTCTCCCCGGCGGCTGCGGCGCACCGCATACACCACCTGATACCCCTGCCGCCACTGCTGCAGCATCTCCGGGATCAACTCCGGGGGATCCTGCAGGTCGGCGTCGATGGGCACAACGGCTCTGCCCGCAGCGTAGTCCAAGCCGGCGGTGAGGGCAATTTCCTTGCCAAAACCGCGGGAGAGGTTCACCACCTTGATGCGGGGATCCTGACGATGGAAAGCGATCAGCTTTTCCAGCGTGTCGTCCTCGCTGCCGTCGTTGACACAGATGATCTCGTAGGGGATCCCCAACGGATCCAAGGTTAGGCGCAGGCGCTCGAACAAATGTTCCAGGTTGTCCGCCTCATTTTTGCAGGGGATGACAACCGAGAGCTCAGGGGCAGCAGGCTCAGAGGACATAGGAGAGCAGGGATCCCGTACCTGGCGATTATTCTGCCATCACGGGGTGCTATGGGTTTGCCGACATCTCCGCCACAATCGAGCGCAGCTCATCCTCTGAGATGCGGTAGACCTCGTTGCAGAACTGGCAAACCGCCTCTGCTCCCTTATCGGTGCGGATCATGTCGATGAGCTCGTCCCGCCCCAACATGCGCAGCGCCCCCTTCACCCGGTCGGAATTGCACTGGCAATAGAAGCGGATGGTGCGCACCTCCGGCGCGATCTTGAGATCCAAGTCGCCCAGGCAAATTTGCAACAGCTCCCGCAAGCCGCCGCCGTAGGCCAGCATTGGGCTGAATTCCTCTACTTTGGCCAAACGGGCCTCCATCTCCGGGATCAGACTGGCTGGCGCTCCCGGCATGAGCTGCATCAGCACTCCACCGGCGGCGCGCACCCGCTGGGAATCGAGGTTCACCCCCAAAAGAACTGCCGAAGGGATCTGCTCCGAGGAGGAGAGGTAGTAGCTGATATCATCTCCCACCTCTCCCGAAACCAGTTCCACAGCACTGGTGTAAGGCTGGCCGTAGCCCAAGTCCCGCAGCACATGGAGGTAGCCGTAACGCCCAACGGCCTGACCCACATCCAACTTGCTCTCAGGGGTGAGAGGAAGTTCAATGGCAGGGTTGCTCACATAGCCGCGTACCGTGCCGTCCATGCCGGCATCTACGTAGATGCCGCCCAAGGGGCCATTTCCCTTCAGTTGCAGGTTGATCCGCGCCTGGCGTCGCTTCAGGTTGGCCGCCAGCAACAGGGCTGCACTCATAGCCCGCCCCAGCGCCACTGTCGCCACATAGGAGAGCTTGTGCCGCTCCCGCGCTTCCTGGACTGCCTGGGTGGACACCAAGCCCACCACCCGAATCTTGCCCTCCGCCGCCGTAGCCCGGATCAGGTGATCCGGAAGAGATGAAGGCGGTGTACTCTCAGAAATATCCTTGGTTCGCTTCAATCGTTCTGACCCAGAGGCATCCGTCATCACAACCTCAACTCCTGCCTCGAAAGCAAGCCTGCAGGGATCCCCTGGCGACTTACTTCTTTCCCCGTAGGCTCGCTGCCACTTCGCTATAAGTCGGAGCCAGCCTCTACTATACCATCATAGGCGGCTTATCCCCCTGCCCACTAGCCAGCAGCTTGCTCCGCTAGTTTTTCGGCTCAAAGCCAATCACCTTGCCCATGCTGCCGCTCTGCCCTCCGGTTGGCAAAGCGGTTCTTCATCCCAAGTAAGATAGGGAGCGTTTGCAATTCTTCTGCAATTTTTCCCTCTCCTACCAGAGTGTGCCATCCTGAGGATCTAGGCTGATCCAACGCGACCCCCAGCCTGTTGGCCTTACTCTCTGGGTGACTGCTTCATGTTGGATAACCTCACTGCCTACGTCTCGGAACATGCGGCCAAGCGTCGCTGGCGGGAACGCGCCTACAGCCGCTTTTTGCAGGATTGGCGGCGACAAGTGGTGCTGCTGCGCCGCCAACGGGCCGGTGAATTCGGCCAGCCGCTGGGGGATCCCTCCTGTATTTTCAGCGCCCAGTCGACCTGGTTGCGCTGTGCCGTCAACCCGCGAGGGCCCTGCCAGGGCTGCCCCCACTATTCCCCGCTTGCCTCTCCGCTGCCGGATCCTCACCCTGATGTGCTCGGTTAGTTCGCCGGATCCAAATCTGTTCAGACTCCCACTCATGCCAAAGGAAAACCGGCGGCGAAAGAAGGGATCCCATCCCCAGTCAACCTTCGACACTCCCCCTGCCGACCGGCTGGTTAAACGCCAAGGCAACGGCATAGCTGTTTCCCCGGAGCGCTGGGGACTCTGCGCAGTTCCCCAGCTCATCAGCCCAGAGCTCTGCCCGCACCAAAGTACGGGGCTACCAAGCTATCCCTCTGTGTCAAAATGAAAGAACGGTAACTCCATCGGCAAAGGTGAGATTCATGGCCCTTCACCTCTCGGCAGAGCACCTCCGCGCCATCCGCCAGCATGGCGAGCAAGCCTTTCCCTACGAGGGCTGCGGCATTTTGATCGGCGAGCTCAAGGGAGCGGACAAAATCGTCCATGAACTCTGGGCGGTGGCCAACACCTGGGATCAAGCCGAAAACCCCTTGGCAGACGGCGAATCCAGCCGCCGCCGCTTCTTGATCGACCCGGCGGATTTCAAGCGGGCCAACGACCATGCCGTGCGCAAAGGCCTGGGGATCCTGGGCACCTACCATTCCCACCCCAACCACGCGGCTGTTCCCTCCGAGTTCGATCGCCAGCACGCTTTTCCCTGGGGCTTTTCCTGTGTGATCGTCAGCGTGCGCGAGGGCAAAGCAGAGGAGGTGGCCAGTTGGGTTTTGGATGAGCAGGAGCAGCCCCAACGGGAGCCGATGCAGATTTGGGAAGACAAATCTCTGCCCTCGCTTGTGGCTCGGGCTGGCTAGAGAAGCTGACTGCTGTTTTCCCGCCAACCTTCCTTCCAAAAATGAGGCTTATGGCTGAGAAGCTTTGGGATCCCTGGTGGGCAATGACTGGGGTGAGGGTTGTCGGAAAAAGCGGTACTCTGAACTTGATGAGGTGACACTTGGAATAGTTCAGCTCAGAACCTCAAGGTGTAGATCAACCAGATCGCTAGAACCCTTCCCCGAACTCCCATGGCAACCAAAGTCTTGATTCCCTCCCCCTTGCGTCCCTACACCGACAACCTGGAAGCTGTCGAGATCGAGGGCAGCAATGTCGGCGAAGTGATGAGCAACCTGATCGCCCGCTATGGCGAGCTAAAGCGCCACCTCTACACAGAAGACGGCAAGTTGCGCAATTTCGTCAACGTTTACCTCAATGACGAGGACGTGCGCACGTTGGCCCAAGGCGACAACACGCCGGTGGGAGAACAAGCCGTCATCAGCATCGTTCCTGCTATTGCCGGAGGGCGTTGACCATGTTGAACCTGGACACCAGCCAAGTCAGCCTCTCCCGCGAGGAGATGGAGCGCTTTTCTCGCCACCTTATCCTGCCAGAGGTGGGCCTGGAAGGGCAGAAGCGGCTGAAAGCGGGCAAGGTGCTGTGCATTGGCACCGGCGGGCTGGGCTCGCCCCTGTTGCTGTATTTGGCGGCAGCCGGTGTGGGGCGGATCGGCATCGTCGATTTCGATGTGGTGGATGTGTCGAACCTGCAGCGGCAGGTGATCCACGGCACCTCCTGGGTGGGCAAGCCCAAGGTGGAATCGGCCAAAAACCGCATCCTGGAGATCAACCCCTATTGCCAGGTGGACGTTTACAACACCGCTCTGAAGGCCCACAATGCCCTGGAGCTGTTTGCCAACTACGACGTGATCGTGGATGGCACCGACAACTTCCCCACCCGCTACCTGGTCAACGATGCCTGTGTGCTGACGGGCAAGCCCAATGTCTACGGCTCGATCTTCCGCTTCGAGGGGCAGGCGACGGTTTTCAACTACGAGGATGGGCCCAACTACCGCGATCTCTACCCCGAGCCACCGCCACCGGGGCTGGTTCCCTCCTGTGCCGAGGGGGGCGTGCTGGGGATCCTGCCGGGCATCATCGGCCTGATCCAGGCCACCGAGACGGTGAAAATCCTGCTGGGCATCGGCACGACCCTGAGCGGGCGGCTGCTGCTTTACGATGCTCTAAAAATGAGCTTCCGCGAGCTGAAGCTGCGCAAAAACCCCGCCACTCCCCCCATCACCCAGCTCATCGACTACGAGCAGTTCTGTGGGATCCCGCAAGCCACAGAACAAGCCAGCCAAGCGGAGATCCCCGAGATCAGCGTGGCTGAGCTGAAGGCGCGGATGGATGCTGGCCAAGACTTTGTGTTGGTCGATGTGCGCAACCCCAACGAGTGGGAGATCGGCCGGATCCCTGGCGCTCACCTGATCCCGTTGCCGCAAATCGAAAACGGCGATGGGGTGGAGCAGGTGCGAAAACTCCTCAACGGCTCGGAGCTAATCGTCCACTGCAAGAGCGGGGTGCGCTCGGCCAAGGCCTTGAAGATTCTGCAAGCAGCCGGGATCCAAGGGAAAAACCTGCGCGGGGGGATCCTGGCCTGGGCTGAGGCTTACGATCCCTCCATTCCCAAGTACTAGTTCAAAGCCCTGGCTGTCCCTTGCCCTGCAGTTGAAGGCACAAGCGGCCTGCCGCTGCGCGGAAGCCAGCCCAGTAGCAGTGCGGTCAAGGGCGGCTGTCTGTTTCGGCTTCTCTCCTGCCCTTTGTCCTGCTCTAGCATAGATCTTCGAGGGTTCCTCTCCCTTTTTCGCCTCCCCTTTTCCATGAGTGCCACTTTGCCGGCAGAGACAGAAACCATCTTTCACTCCATCCCCGAAGCCCTGGAGGACCTCAAGTGTGGTCGCATGGTCATCGTGGTCGATGACGAAAACCGGGAAAATGAAGGGGATCTGATCTGTGCTGCCCAGTTTGCCACGCCAGAGGTGATCAACTTCATGGCCACCTATGGGCGGGGCCTTATCTGTCTGGCCATGCAGGGATCCCGCCTCGACGAGCTGAAGATCCCGCTGATGGTGGGGCAAAACACCGACAGCAACCAGACAGCTTTTACCGTCAGCATTGATGCCGGGCCAGAGTTAGGGGTTTCTACAGGCATTTCCGCTGCCGACCGCGCTCGCACCATCCAGGCGGCCATCCATCCCCATACCCGACCGGAAGATCTGCGCCGCCCTGGGCATGTCTTTCCGCTGCGGGCGCGGGAGGGCGGGGTGCTCAAACGGGCCGGCCACACGGAAGCGGCGGTGGATCTAGCCATGTTGGCCGGGCTGTACCCGGCAGGGGTGATCTGCGAGATCCAAAACCCGGATGGCTCGATGGCCCGCCTGCCCCAGTTGATCGAATTTGCCCGTCAGCACAATTTGAAAATTATCACCATCGCCCATCTGATCGAGTACCGCCTGCGCACCGAACGGCTGGTGCACCGGGGGGCTATCGCCACTTTGCCGACGGAGTTTGGCCAGTTTCAGGTCTACGGCTACCGCGACACCCTTAACCAGGTAGAACACCTGGCGCTGGTGAAGGGGGATCCGACCCAATTTGCCGCCAAGCCCGTCCTGGTGCGGGTGCATGTGGAATGCCCCCTGGGGGATGCGCTGGGATCCCTGCGCTGCGACTGTCGCCGCCAATTGACCGCCGCCCTGAAGATGATCGACCACCAGGGCCAGGGGGTGCTGGTGTACCTGCGCCGGCAAGAGCTCAGCCTTATCGAGCAAATCAAGTCCTATGCTCGCCAAGATCTGGGGCTAGCTGAAACTGCGCCGCCAGCAGCGATGGATCTGCGGGATTACGGCATTGGCGCCCAGATCCTACGCGATGTGGGGGTGCGGAAGATGCGCCTGATCAGCAATACCTCTCGCCACATCAGCGGCCTGAAGGGATTTGGCCTGGAAGTGGCCGAGCGGGTGCCCCTACTGCTGGAAGAGGAGGACGTGAATTTGCACTTGAAGCCCTCCTGCCCCCTCAGCGGCAAATCCGAGCCGCAACTCTACTCCGGCTTAGGCCTGTAGAGCGTTGTAAGGCCGAGCGCCCCGGTAGAAGAGGGATCGCGCTGAAGGCAGCTCGGCATCGACCCTAGAGACCTCAGCAGCTCGCTCCCAGAAGCGCCAGAAGACTCGCCTGCGGGGGGAGGGAGACGGTGCCGCTGGCTGAGAAGAACCCCCCTGCAACAGTTGCTTCGGCAAAACCGGCACTTCCGATCCCACCCGCGACCACACCTCAAACCTAGGAGGGCGCACCACCACAATGCTGATCAAGGAGCCGCGATCCATCTCGCGGCGGCAACTGGCGATAGCGTCCTGCAGCCGAGCAAAGCTGCGGTTGAAAGCGTAGAAATAATCCTGAAAGCGGATGGCCTCCCAAAACCCTTCCTTTGTCACCGCCACATGGTCGTGGTCGGCGGAGGCGTAGTCGAGGATCACCATGCGTGTAAAGACTGATTAGTGATGAATCAAATCAGGATGGTTTTTTACCGTATTTCCACTTAAGCACGACATTGCACAGCCCGTCATCCGCGAAATGGCTTGCTTGCAACAAAAGGAGTTTTCTCGCCCTTGCTGCTCATGGGATCCCGCCCAATTCCTGTTGCAGCTTGGCCATGGCTGCTTCTCCGATGTGAGGGGAAGCACAGACCAGGTTGGGCTTGCGGATCAGGTCGGATCGGGCTTGGCGCACCAGAGCGCGCAGGGTAGAGTAGCTGGCCTCGTCGCAGATGAGGGTGTGGGCGCGGCGAATCAGGGATCCCACCCGTTCCGTATCGGAAATCACCGCTGTCAGCACCAGCAGGTCTGCTCGCAAGCTTTGGACGATCACCTCGGCAACTTCTAGTAGGGCAGTGCTGATGCTCACCAGCCCCAGACAAGCGTGGGAAGGCAATTGGCGGATCAGGGCAATTTCGCGGGCGTAATCCGACACCTCCACCGGGAGCACACGGGCCCCCCGCGGCTGGGCAATGGCCTCGACGGCGCTGAGAAAATAGTGCAGCGTCACCACAGTGCCGGAATGGATCTGATCCAGCACGGCGGCCAGGTCTTCCAACAGCACCAACTGGACCCGGATGCCCAAAGTCTGTTGGATTTGTTGAGCCATGAGTTGTCCTGTGCCCAAGTCTCGGCGGGGCACGCACACCAGCACCTGAGCACTGCAGCGCAGCCGCCAGTCGATCTCGGCCAGCAGCAGATCCCGCACCTGCTCCAGAGAAAAGCCTTGCTGCTGAAGCTGATCGATGCCCTGACGCACCTGCTCCAGCGCCTGTTTGGATCGATCCAGGTTCTTGCTGAGACCGCGAGAACGGTTAACCGCCTGGCGAGCAGTGCCGCTCACGTAAATGCCGGAGGCGGCGCGAGTTTCCACCAGGCCCATGGCCTCCAGTTGGTGGTAAACCTTGTGGATGGTGTTGCGATGCAGGCCCGTCTGCATGGCCAACTGACGGGTGCTGGGCAGGCGACAGCCGGGAGGAAATTGCCCGCAGGCAATGCCAAAACAGAGCAAGTTGAAGAGCTGGACTGAGCCAGGGATCCCGCTCTCCGGCTGAATAGAAATGCGCATCATGGCCTGCTTTTCTCCGTGACGTACTCCCGCACCCATGCTGACGCATAGAGTGCAGGCTTCCCAGTGACTCCTGCCCGATAGCAGGACAT
>NZ_JANSHJ010000040.1:0-20214 GCF_047502615.1 Synechococcus sp. W60.3
GCCGACCTGAGCAGGGCCAACCTGAGCGGGGCCAACCTGAGCTGGGCCGACCTGAGCAGGGCCAACCTGAGCGGGGCCAACCTGAGCTGGGCCGACCTGATCAGGGCCAACCTGAGCGAGGCCAACCTGAGCGGGGCCGACCTGAGCAGGGCTGACCTGAGGGGAGCAAAGCTGGGTGGCACGAACCTAAAGGGGGCAAACCTATGGGGCGCAAAACTAAGTCCCGGCTGGGATCAATTCGCCGACTTGAAAGGGGCCATCCTCCCCGACGGAGCCATCCATCCCTAGCCTGATCCCTTGGCTACACTACCTACAGCCGCTCTCAGTGGATCCATGAGTCCCTCAGATCTCGCCTTTGCCAGCAATCACCAAGACATCCTCACACTGCTGGACTTAGTGGTTCGCGCCCGCTACCCTTTGATCTACCTGGTTACTCCCGAAGAAGCCCCGGCAGAGGAGCTCCTGCAAGTTCTAGCCGATTCCCTCAAGCCCAAGCGCAAACTCCTAATCTGGGATATCGTCTCCGGCTGGTCAGATAACGGCCAAAACAAAGGCCAATTGATGCCTGCTCTGGGCCGCATCGGCGCCATCAAAGAGGACGAGGCGGTTATTTGTGTTCTCAAAGACCTAAACCCCACCCTGAGAAATCCGGAACGCTCGGACAATTACCCCGTCATCCGCTACCTGAAAACCCTGGCCAGAGAGAGCCGCCACAGCCGCAAGTCCATCATCCTCTTGGGCCAAGAAGCCGTTGTCCCTGCCGAGCTGCGGGAGGAAATCGTGGTCTATGATTTTCCTCTGCCCAGCATTCCCGAAATTGAGCGGATCCTTACCCACGCGATCCCTGCCCGCCAACTGGAGCTGAGCAGCCCTGCGCGAGAACAACTGGTTCGAGCCTGCCAAGGACTGACGCGGCAGCGCATTGAGCGGATCCTGGCCCGCGCCCTAGCCGCCAAGGGCAAGGTCAGCGAGGGCGATATTGACCTTGTTCTGGAAGAGAAAAAACAATACATCCGCCAGACGGAAATCCTGGAGTTTTACAACCCCTCCGAGACCTTGCAAAATGTCGGCGGCCTGGAAAACCTCAAGGCCTGGATTAGAGAACGCCGCAACAGTTTTAGCGCTCAGGCCCGCGACTATGGCTTGCCCAGTCCCAAAGGGATTTTGCTGGCCGGGATCCAAGGCACTGGCAAATCCCTCTGCGCCAAAACCATAGCCCGCGAGTGGCGCATGCCTCTGCTTAGGTTGGATGTGGGGCGACTCTTCGGCGGGATCGTCGGCGAAAGCGAAAGCCGCGTGCGCCAGATGATCCAAATTGCCGAAGCCATGGCCCCCTGTGTCTTGTGGATTGACGAATTGGATAAAGCCTTTGGCGGCATCAACAGCGAGTTTTCTGGGGATTCAGGCACCAGCAAGCGGGTCTTCGGCAGCCTGATCACCTGGATGCAGGAAAAAACCAAACCCGTTTTTATTGTTGCCACCGCCAACAATGTCCGCATCTTGCCGGCCGAGCTGCTGCGCAAAGGCCGGTTTGACGAAATTTTCTTCGTCAATTTGCCCAACCAACGGGAGCGGGAGGAGATCTTCCAAGTCCACATCCAGCAGCTGCGGCCCAACCGCGTGCGGGATTTTGCCTACCCTGAGCTGGCCATGGCCAGCGAAAACTTCAGCGGCGCAGAAATTGAGCAGACCATCTACGATGCCATGCACATGGCCTTCAACCAGGATCCGCCCCGCGAGTTTACCCAGGAGGATATTCTCGGCGCCATTCGCCAAACCGTTCCCCTGGCCGCCATCGCCCGCGACCAGATTCAAGACTTGAAAGCGTGGGCTGCCGAGTCCGGGGCCCGAACGGCCTCCCGAGATCAACACCTTGTGCACGAGCTGCAAACCCTGGTGCAAAAAAGAGGGCTGGGCCCCATCGAAGTCGACAGCCCCTCCTCATTTAAGTTTTCTAACTAAGGCAGCTCTACCGAGGTGGGCTTGGAGGCGTAGGTTAGGCCCCAGCCCAATTTCTCCCGCATGACGCGGAAAAACTCCGGTCGGCGTAGGCGAATCAAATCTGTGCAGTAGGGGGCGCGGACAACGCGAATTTGGTCTTCTGGCAGGATGTAGCAGCCGGCATTGCCGTCCGCTACCAAAACCAGCGGCTGAGGGCTGGCGGGGCTGATCCATACCTCTTCCGAATCGGGAAAGACCAGAGCCCGTGAGGCCATCGAGTGGGGACAGATAGGGATCAACTGCAACACCGGCAGGCCGGGAGTGATGACCGGCCCTCCCGCAGAAAGGGCATAGGCGGTGGAACCGGTGGGGGTGGCTAAAATAATGCCGTCGGCAGCCACATCCAGCGGTGAGTGATCCCCAATGGTGACTTCAAAGTGGCACATGCTGGTCAAGGGCTCGCGGTGGAGCACCATCTCGTTGAGGCTGAGCACCTCCCAGCGCAATTCGTTGCCGCGGTAGGCCTGCACCAGCAACATGCTGCGGCGATCGAGAATGTACTCGCCAGCAATGGCTGCCTTGGCCGCCTCCTCCAGGTGGGTTAGGTAGGTCTCTGTCAGAAAGCCCAGGTGGCCCGTGTTCACGGCCAGCAAGGGGATCCCTTTGGGGGCCAGTTGCCGGGCTGCTG
Source organism: Synechococcus sp. W60.3 (assembly GCF_047502615.1). Classification (NCBI taxonomy): domain Bacteria; kingdom Bacillati; phylum Cyanobacteriota; class Cyanophyceae; order Synechococcales; family Synechococcaceae; genus Synechococcus; species Synechococcus sp. W60.3. Next base: position 2,630 of record NZ_JANSHJ010000040.1, read on the forward strand.
CCAAAACGGTGCCGTCTCCCCCCAGCACCACGGCAAACTTCATGCTCTCGTCAAAGCCGGCGGGGGCCAGGCTGTCCACCTTGGTCAAGCAGACGGGACTGTCAAGCTTGGCGTAGCCAAGGATGCCGCCCCAGTTGGGTGCGACACAGACTTCCCAACCCTGTTCCTGAAACCAGCGGGACAGGGTTTCGCTGCTGCGCTTGGCGGCGGGCTTGGCGTCGTTGTAGAGGATCCCGGCTTTGGGCTTGCTCATGGGGCAGTGGTGAGGCAGAGGGTGCCAAAACTCTATCAGTTCTGGATCGGCTCTGGGATCCCTTCTGCAACCAGGACGGCAGCGGTCTCGGGTTTTGGTGAAGTAAACCTAGCTTCCGTTCCGGGGTGCCCTGGGCTCGCCTCCAGCTTCGCCCTTGGGCTGGGCAGCGGATCCCGCTTTGCGGGCGCTTTTGCAGCAAACGGTGGCCGGCCCGATGGCCATAGCCAATCCCATGCTGTTTCCTCCGCCCAGGGATCCCTTGCCTTAGAATCAGGCTGGAAGGCCTCCCCAGCAAGGTCTGGTTTCCCCTTGGTTTGGACAGGCTGAGGGGAGTTGCTGTCAACCTCGCTCCTTTCCCCATGCAAGCCTGTACCCTGATTGCCCGCGCCAAGATCAATCTCTACCTAGAAATCCTCGGCTCCCGCCCCGATGGCTATTCCGAGGTGGCCATGATCCTACAGAGCATCACTTTGGCGGATCGCGTGCATCTCCAGCGCCGTCCCCACGGGATCCTCTTGATTTGCGATCACCCGGAAGTGCCGGCAGATGCCCGCAACCTGGCCTACCGCGCGGCTGAGCTGCTGCAAAGGGAATGTCGGGCTGAGCTGGGAGTGGAGATCCAGCTGGAAAAACAGATCCCAGTAGCAGCGGGCTTGGCGGGCGGCTCAGCGGATGCGGCGGCAGTTTTGGTGGGTCTGAACCAGCTTTGGGGCCTGGGCCTGACGGTAGGAGAACTGCAGAGCTTGGCGGCCCGTTTGGGATCCGATATTCCCTTTTGTGTGCAGGGGGGGACGCAGTTGGCTACGGGACGGGGAGAAGTTTTACAGCCGCTGGCCGACTGGGAAGGGATCCCGCTGCTGTTGGCCAAGCCCCGGCATCTAGGGGTTTCCACCGCCTGGGCCTATCAGGCCTTTCGGGCTCGCCACGCCGCTGCCTCGCCTTCTGGCGCGCCCTCCCGGCCCACCTTGCCTCAGGTGCTGGCTGCTCTGGAGCGTCGGGATCTGCTGGGCTTGGCCCGCAGTTTGCGCAACGATCTGGAGCAACCAGTTTTGGCCGAGCACGCTATCGTGGGAAAATTGCGCCAGGCCTTGCTCGAGGCAGGAGCGCTGGGATCCCTGATGTCGGGCTCAGGGCCGACGGTGTTTGGGATCATGGCCAGCCTGGAGAGGGCCGCCCAAGCCCGTGACAGTCTGTGCCACCACTTTCCAGAGGTGGATTTCTGGGTAACCCAGTTTGCTCCCACCGGTATTCTGCTGGAGCCGGATCCCCAGGCCCTCCGTCTCCCCTAGGGCCGGTCAGCTCAACTGGGCTAGCCCGGCCTTGGGAAAGGTGCTTTGCCCGCCCCGACCTCTGACTTGACAAGCTTTGGTAACAAGTAGGACATTGAAGCTCTACGGAAAGCAGCTCAAAACTGGCTTGGCCGCAGGCCGGAGAGGAAGATGAGCGAGAGGACGTTGTTCGACAAAGTCTGGGACGCCCATACGGTGCGGGTTTTGCCCTCGGGGCAGACGCAGTTGTTCATCGGCCTGCACCTCATCCACGAGGTCACCAGCCCCCAGGCTTTTGCCATGCTGCGGGAGCGCCATCTGCCGGTTCTCTTTCCGGAGCGGACGGTGGCTACGGTAGATCACATTATCCCCACCGACAACCGGGCGCGACCTTTTGCGGATCCCTTGGCAGAGGAGATGATCCAGGAGCTGGAGCGCAACTGTCGCCAATATGGCATCCGCTTCTACAACAGCGGCTCCGGCCAGCAGGGGATCGTGCATGTGATTGCGCCGGAGCAGGGGCTGACGCAGCCGGGGATGACCATTGCCTGCGGCGATAGCCACACGTCTACCCATGGGGCCTTTGGGGCCATTGCCTTCGGCATCGGCACCAGCCAGGTGCGGGACGTGCTGGCCACCCAAACTCTGGCCTTGTCCAAGCTCAAAGTGCGCCGCATCGAGGTGCACGGCAGGTTGGGGCCGGGGGTTTACGCCAAGGATGTGATCCTCCACATCATCCGCAAGCTGGGGGTCAAAGGCGGGGTGGGCTACGCCTACGAATACGGCGGCAGCACCATCGAGGCCATGAGCATGGAGGAGCGCATGACCCTCTGCAACATGTCCATCGAGGGGGGAGCCCGCTGCGGCTACGTCAATCCCGACGCGGTAACCTTTGAGTATCTAAAGGGACGGGAGTTTGCTCCTCAGGGATCCGATTGGGAAGAGGCTGTGGCCTGGTGGCAAAGCCTGGCCAGCGGCCCCGACGCCGCCTACGACGACGTGGTGGTGTTTCAGGCCGCAGAGATCGCCCCCACCGTAACCTGGGGAATCACCCCTGGTCAGAGCATTGGGGTGGACGAGCGGATCCCGGCACCGGAAGAGCTGCCGGAAAGCGAGCGGGAGCTGGCCAAGGAAGCCTATGCCTACATGGGCTTGCGGCCGGGGGATCCCATCGTGGGCACGCCAGTGGATGTCTGCTTCATTGGCAGTTGCACCAACGGCCGCTTGAGCGATTTGCGGGAGGCGGCCAAGATTGCCAAAGGACGGCGAGTAGCGCCTGGAGTGAAGGCGTTTGTCGTGCCCGGCTCGGAGCGGGTCAAGCAGGAGGCGGAACGCGAGGGCCTGCGCGAGATCTTTGAGGCGGCAGGGTTTGAGTGGCGGGATCCCGGCTGCTCCATGTGTTTGGCCATGAACCCAGACCGCCTCGTAGGCCGGCAGATTAGCGCCTCTTCTTCCAACCGCAACTTTAAGGGTCGCCAGGGATCCCCCAGTGGGCGCACCCTGCTCATGAGCCCGGCCATGGTGGCGGCGGCGGCCGTGAGCGGCAAAGTGGTGGACGTGCGGGAACTGCTCTAGCCAGCGGGGCCGTTCAACCTCCCCCGGCAGCCTGAGCGGCTGCCGGCTGCGAAGAAGGGGGCTAAGACTGGAGAAGCGGGTAGAAGTGCCCCACCGGCCCTTGTCCTGCGCCGATGGCCAGAGGATGCCGCAGGGCTTCGGTAACATAGGCCTTGGCTGCTAGCGTCGCCGCCAAGGGATCCTTGCCCCAAGCCAGTTGCGCCGCAATGGCTGCCGAGAGGGTACAGCCGGTGCCGTGGGTGTGGCGGGTGGGGATGCGCTCGCTTTTGAGGATCTCCAGCCGCTCGCCGTCAAACCACACATCCACCCCCTGCAGTTCCCCTGGCATACCTCCCCCCTTGACCAAAACCGCCTTACAGCCCAGGGCGTAGATGCGGCGGCCCGCCTCCTCCATATCCGCCAATGACTGCAGCTCCATCCCTGCCAAAATCTGGGCCTCGTAGCGGTTGGGGGTAACGACCTGGGCCAGCGGGATCAGCCGCTCGCGGATGGCCTGGATGGCGTCTTCTGCCAGCAGCTTGGCCCCGGTGCGGGAGACCATCACCGGATCCACCACCAGCGGCTGCAGGGCCCACCGCTCCACTTGGCGGGCCACCTCCCGCACGATCTCGACATTGAGCAACATGCCGGTTTTGATCCCTTGCACCCCGATATCCTGCACCACCGCCTCAATCTGGGCGGCCACCGCCTCCGGCGGCAGCGCATCCACGCGGTTGACCCCGAGGGTGTTTTGGGCAGTTACGCAGGTGAGGGCGGAAGTGCCGTGGACGCGCTGGAAGGCAAAGGTGCGCAGATCCGCTTGAATGCCCGCTCCGCCGCCGCTATCGGATCCGGCAATGGTGAGGGCAACAGGGGGATGCTGCTCGGCCAACATTGGAGCCGACATTGGTTCAGATGTGGGGACAGACATTGGCCAAAGGACAAAAACTGCCGAGGGTACCGCTAGCCATTTCTGTCCTTCAGCGTAGCAACGAAATGATTCCCGCTAGCCTCTGAGGTCTTGGGAAAACTCTTTCAGACCCGATAGGCAACGCAGTTGCGAACGCGCCGGCGGCGCGGGCGCTATCCCCAACTCCCCTCTTCCTAAGGAGAGGGGTGGGCTGTCTTCAATTGGAATGGCCATCGTCGGTAGTAGCTACTACCTCCACCCAAGCCCTATCCCCCTCCACCGCCGTCAGGCTCCAGCGCAGAAGCTGAGCTGGCTGTCCTAGCTCCTGGGCCACCTGCTCGGTAAGGGATCCCTCCAGTCGAGCAGCAGAAACCGGCAGGCTTAGGGGCAGGGAAAGGCGGAGAAAGTGCAGCTTCACAGGCCGTTAGAACTCCTTTGAGTAACCCGCACAGAATTGCCCTCAACGGGGGTGGATATCCAAGCAGGGCTAGGAGCCAAACTGGAGACGATAGACCTCCTCCTCTTGGTCCGTCTCCACCTCTAGATCGGAAGTAGGATAGGCTACACACAGCAGCACAAAGCCCTGAGCCTTGAGTTCCGGCCCGATCCCCATGGCGTCAGGCTGGGCCACGGATCCCGACTTCAGCCTCCCTGCACAGGTGGTACAGACTCCCGCCTGGCAGGAAGAGGGCAGCTCTAGGCCGTGTTCGAGAGCCGCCTGTAAAACTGTCTGATCTGCCGCCGCGGTAAACCGGTAGGTTTGGCCCCGGTGATGAACGGTTACCTGGTAAACCATAGCCGTCATCAGGAACGAACCCGCGAAGGAGTGCGGACCACCGTCAGCGACTGCGGCTGGCGCATTTTCTTTATCTGAACCTCGATCTTCTCAGCCCCCTCCGCCTTCAGGTCGGCGATGTAGCGACCTTTATGCGCCTCTGCTTCTTTCTCGCTGGCGAAGGGGCCGTAGTAATAGGTGCAGTCGTCGGTGGTGATCTCAACCCAGACTGCTAGGCCCCGCAGCCTATCCAACAGCCAGACCAAAGGGTTGCCCACGGGATCCATCCCCCCTATTAAGCGCAAAGGATGACTCAGGATCTTTTGCAATCACCTAGATTCTACTGCCTTCGTTGAGGATTTGTTGAGAAATGTTTCGACCTCGGTGGGGGGAGCGCTGCCGGTGGATCTCGTAGAGGGCGATGCCCGCCGCCACCGAAGCATTCAAACTTTCCGTGCGGCCCGCCAAGGGGATCGACAGCAGTTGGTCGCAGTGGCGCTGGGTGAGCAAGCTGATGCCTTCCCCTTCGGATCCCACCACCAAGGCAATAGGTCGGCGAAAGTCGGCGCTGTAGATAGGGGCAGCCCCCTGGCTGGTGGTGCCATAGACCCAAAACCCCTGCCCTTTAAGATATTCCAGGGCGCGATTTAAGTTCACCACCCGCGCCACCGGCAAAGTAGAGAGGGCCCCCGCTGCCACCTTCATCACCGTCGCAGTGACGCCTGCCGCCCGCCGCTGTGGGATCACCATCCCCTGCATGCCAAACGCCTCCACGCTGCGGGCAATAGCCCCCAGGTTGTGGGGATCCTGGATCCCGTCCAGCACCACCAGCACCGGATAGGGGCCGGACTGGCGGCTCTGTTCCACCAGCTCTTCCAGATCCACATAGCGGTAAGGGGTGGCCTGGGCGGCGATCCCCTGGTGGTTGGCTCCAGCGGTGAGAAGGTTTAGCCGCTGGAGAGACACCTCATCGATGACGGTACCCCGTGCTTTGGCTTCTTCCAACAAAGACCAAAATTGGGGGCTGTAGCGCAACCGCGGCAGCACCCACACTCGGTTAAGGGTGGCCTGGCTTCTCAGCGCAGCCAACACGGTTTGGCGACCGTAGATGATCTCTTGTTCAGGTTCGGCTTCGGGATCCCGGTTAACCTGCAGCTCCCCGTCTTCTGGACTGGCAACGGGAGGGCTGGGATTTGGCTGGGGGCGCTCCTGCTCAGCCTTGCGACGAAGCGGCTTTACGGGCGGCTCTTGCGCCGCCGGCTGGAGATGGAGCGGGGAGCCCCCCTCGCGCCGTTTGGTCTGCTTGGGCTTGTTGAAGGGTTGCCCCGCCCCTTGCCGCTGCAGCTTGCTCCGGCGAGACAGCCGTAAGGGAGGTTTGCATTGGGAAGGCTTGGGCATGGGCAGAGAACGGTGCAGAGTAAAAGCCGATCTTAACCTTCCCCCTCGCCTATCGTCTTGGCCAAAACATCGGTGAGAGCGAGAATGTGGCGTAGCCGCTCGGGATCGGTGAGGTAAAGGTAGCCCAAGATGGTTTCCAGGCCACTGGCATTCTGGTAGTCGGCCAAGGGCAAGTGGCGGGGTGGACGACCGCAGCCGTTGCGGCCCCAGCGGACGATCTCCCGCTCTTCAGGGCTGAGATAGGGCAAAAGCGCCAACAACAATCTGGCCTGAGCAGATCCGCGTACCCGCCTTACCACCTGCCGATGGTAAAGCTCTGGCCGAGTGGGAGGAAACAACTGCTGCCGTCGCACGTGCAGTTCGTAAATGGCATCTCCCAGGTAGGCCAGGGCTGCAGGCGACAGGCGACCGATCTCAGCCAAAGAGAAGCTTGCAGAAGTGGGATCGGACAGGAGATCGCTCACGACAGCTTACAAAAACTATTTGGCTATTTGGAAAAATGCCTAGAACCGCTGCCGTCGGTTCATAGCAAATTCGAGACTCCACTGGCTGGCTCAGTCTATGCTAGGGCAAGCTTCCTGCCTTCTGCCAGTCTCACTGCTGCCCTGAACTTTTCCCTCGCCTGCTCAGGTTATTGGATCACAAAGACGCTGCAAGCCTTGAAAAGCCAGCTGAAACCCCGTCAAGAAGCTGGAGAGCAAAATCCAGGGAAGCTGTGGGCAAGCGGGCCGGCATCAACGCGAAAAGCTGGAAAGCAGAGCCCATCTGGCCAAGCCGCCGCTCAGCAGAGGATGGAGAGACTCGCAAGGCCGTCCAAGACAAGGGGATGGATGGAGAGGGGAAGCCGCTTAACCAAAATTGGGAAACAACAGATCTCCATTGAGCAGAAGCAGGTAGGCGACGATTGCCCCGCCCATGCCCCCTACCAAAAAGCCGGCGGCCAGTTCGCTCCAAGATTGGGATCCCTGCACCGGCCCGTCGTTGCGCTGCGGGGAGACGGTGCCGTAGAGAGAGAGAGCTGCCGTCATGATTAAGATCAGGCCACAGGCTCCCAGGAAACCGCTCAGCAGGCCGATGGGCTCGCTGCGCAGCGGCCCCAGCTTGGCAAAAGGCCCCACCAACCAATAGCCGTGGGCCATGCCAATTTCCAAACCCCGCCAAATGGAGCTCAATCCCGGCCGGTTGATGGGCAACCAGTCTATCAACAGACGGACAACAGGCGCGTGGTTGATCGGCGTCCAGAAATCGCCAATCTGCGGATCCCCTTCCGGGACGGCGATATATCCCCTATTAGGAGAAACGGTATCGGCAGTGGGTTCAACCATGTCGGCAACTCTGGTTCCAGTGCAAAAAGGGTTAGAAAAACCTCAAATTCCAAAAAGTCTGGCTTAAAAGACCAGGGATCCCTGTGGGTGTTGCTGGCGCGGCTGGGGATCCCTGGCTTGCGAGTTCAGAACGTCAAAATGTCGGGGAAGAAGCGGTTGATCTCGATGAACAGCGCAAAAACGAAGCTGGAAAACAAGATAAAGGCCACTGGAGCCGTGGTGAGAAACTTGGTGAAATCAGACATACATACCTCTCAAGTTGGATGGGTGAAGCTAAGCCAAAAGCCGAGGAGAAGCCCCTTCTTCAGCGAGGAGAGATGGGCACGGCCTCTTCCGGCTCCTGAATTTCGCCGCTGGCAATTTCCTTGAAAGCAGCGGCAGGCCAGGCCAAAGCCGTGAGGAAACAGCGCAGCGCCAAGGGGACGTCGATGATGCTTTCTTTCATCTCCGGCTCGTCGCTATTCCGGACAGCAATCAGATAGGAGCGCCCAGCCCAGCCCAGCCAGCCGGCGATGTAGAGGAAAAGCAGGCCAGGGATGAGAAACTCGCCTGCATGGCTCCAGCGGCCATCGGTAACCAGGTGGGGCAAGCCTTCTTCGCCACAGAGCAGCTTGCTGTAGCGCTCAAAGCGCTTCTCGGTTTGGGCCAACTTTTGCTGGTAGAGAGGAGCCAGGTTAGGGCTGGCATTGAGGATCTTCTCTTCGAGGCTGCTCAGCCGTTCGTTCATCAGGGCCTGAAAAGCGGGAACTTCGCTGCAAGGCTTCAGACCGATCAAGGGCTCTGCCTGCACAGCCTGGGCGAGGCCAAGCGCCAGGCAAAGGGCTAAAAGGAGACTCAAAAGGGTTCGCATAGCAGGATGTGTCCTTAAGCTAGGGGTCTAGGTCTGTTAAATGTGCAGGAATGCTAAGTGCAGCAACGGGCACTAAACGGTTAGTATCATACTCCCGAGTACCTCGCTCCAACGGATTGCGAGTTTTAGCTCACACAATTCTTAAGGAAACTCCCGCCTTTCCTCTATGCCCCGCCTCCTCGCCATTGAAACCAGTTGTGATGAAACAGCTGTGGCTGTGGTGGAGGCAGATGCGGCCTGGCCGACCTTTGCCCCACGGCAGCTCAGCTCTGTGGTGGCTAGCCAGATCGACCTCCATGCAGCCTACGGGGGCGTGGTGCCGGAGGTGGCTGCCCGCCGCCATGTGGAAACTCTGCCCTTTGTGCTGGAGTCCGCCCTGCAGCAGGCTGGGCTGGGCATGGCCGAGGTGGATGCTGTTGCCGTCACCTGTGCGCCGGGCCTGGTGGGATCCTTACTGGTGGGGCTGATGGCGGCCAAGACCTTGGCGCTGCTCTACAACAAACCTTTGATCGGGGTGCACCACCTGGAGGGCCACCTGTTCAGCGGCTTTTTGGCAGCAGCCGACTTGCGTCCCCCCTGCCTGGGCCTTTTGGTTTCAGGAGGCCACACCAGCCTGATCTGGATGAAGGACTACGGGGAGTACCAGACGATGGGCCGCACCCGCGACGACGCCGCCGGCGAAGCCTTTGACAAGGTGGCGCGGCTGTTGGGGCTGGGCTATCCGGGCGGGCCCCAGATCGACCGCTGGGCGCAACAAGGGGATCCCGATCGCTTCCCTTTGCCCGAGGGCAAACTGGATCACCCCTACGACACCAGCTTCAGCGGCCTGAAGACAGCGGTGCTGCGCCTGGTCCAACAGTTGCAGCAGGAAGGCCAGGAGCTGCCTGTGGCCGATATTGCCGCCAGCTTCCAGGCCTGCCTCACCCGCGTGCTCACAGAAAAAGCCGTGGCCTGTGCCGAGGCGCTGGGCCTCTCGACGCTGCTGGTTACAGGGGGGGTGGCCGCCAACCGGGAGCTGCGCGCTCGCCTGCTAGAAGCGGGCCGCCAAAAGGGCCTGCGGGTGGTGATCCCGCCCCCAAACCTCTGTACCGACAACGCCGCCATGATTGGGGCAGCTGGCCTTTGCCACTGGCTGCGGGGAGAGACCTCGCCCCTGGAGCTGGGGGTGGCCTCGCGCCTGACCCTGGAAGAGATCCCTGCCCTCTACGGCCAGGGGAGCGGCGGCTGCGGTCAGGCCCCGACGGGAGCTGCAGCAGCCGTCTTCTGACGTTGTCTCACCTCTAGGTAGATGAGCAGGGCATTGATGTCGGCGGGGTTGACGCCGCCAATGCGGGCCGCCTGGCCCACGGTCAGAGGCCGGACTGCCGCCAGTTTCTCCCGCGACTCTTTGGAGAGGGTGGGGATGGAGTGGTAGTCCAGATCGGGGGGCAGGGGGCGGTGGTACTGCTTGCTCACCTGCTCGATTTGGCTCTGTTGCCGCTGGATGTAGCCGCTGTATTTGACGGCAATTTCCGCTGCCTCCTGCTCAAAGGGATCCAGCTCCTCATTTCCCAACCCCAGCTCTAGCAGGTCGGCGTAGTGGATCGGGTTGCGGCGCAGGAGCTCGGCCAAGGTGGCGGATCCTTTGATCCCCTGGCCGGTCAGTTGGCTGAGGTGGATCCCGGCGGGGTCGTGGGCCTTGACCCGCTGGGTTTCTAGGCGCTCGATCTCGGCGGCAATGCGGGCCTGCTTGGCCTGGAAGAGGGCCCAGCGGCGGTCGTCGATGAGGCCCCATTCCCGCCCCAGGGGGGTGAGGCGTTGGTCGGCGTTGTCGGCGCGTAGGATAAGGCGGTATTCGGAGCGGCTGGTGAGCATGCGGTAGGGCTCCCGCAGCTCTTTGGTACAAAGGTCGTCGATGAGGGTGCCGATGTAGCTGGACTCCCGCGGCAGGGTTACCAGCGGCTTCCCCTGCACCAGGCGGGCGGCGTTGATCCCGGCGATCAGACCCTGGGCTGCTGCCTCTTCGTAGCCGGTGGTGCCGTTAATTTGGCCGGCACAGAACAGCCCCTGCACCTTCTTGGTCATCAGGGTGGGGTAGATCTGGGTGGCCGGCAGATAGTCGTATTCCACGGCGTAGGCAGGCCGCAGCATGACGCACCGCTCCAGGCCGGGCAGGGAGCGCAGCATCTGGATCTGGATCTTTTCTGGCATCCCCGTCGAGAACCCCTGGATGTAGAGCTCCGGCAGATCCCGCCCCTCTGGCTCAATAAAAATTTGATGGCTTTCCTTGTCGGCAAAGCGGACGATCTTGTCTTCGATGCTGGGGCAGTAGCGGGGCCCCTTGGCCTCCACCCAGCCGCCGTAGACCGGCGTCTCGTGGAGGTTTTCGCGGATGATGCGGTGGGTCTCCGGCGTGGTGCGGGTGAGATAGCAGTCCATCTGCTCCCGCGGCACCCACACCTCCGGGTCAAAGCTAAACCAGCGCAGGTCGGGATCCCCTGGCTGCCGCTCCATCAGGGAAAAATCGACGCTGCGGCGATCCACACGGGCAGGGGTGCCCGTCTTCAGCCGACCTGTCTCAAAGCCCAGTTGGCGCAGGGTGTCGGTCAGGCCTTCGACGGCAAATTCCCCCGCTCTGCCAGCAGGCTGCCAGTGGCGGCCAATCCAGATGCGCCCTCCCAGAAAGGTGCCCGTGGTCAGGATCACCGCCCCACAGCCGAAGACGCTGCCAAAATGGGTAACCACGCCCACCACCTCATCGTTGCGCCCCAGCACCAGGTCGGTGACAGTGCCCTCGCGGATGCTCAGATTGGGCTGGTTTTCCACCACCGAGCGCATTACCCGCGCGTACTCGCGTTTGTCGGTTTGCGCCCGCAAGGCCCATACCGCCGGCCCCCGCGAGCGGTTGAGCACCCGCTTTTGCAAATAGGTGCGGTCGGTAACTTTGCCCATCTCGCCGCCAAGGGCGTCGATTTCGTGCACCAGTTGCGACTTGGCCGGGCCCCCCACAGCGGGGTTACAGGGCTGCCAGGCGATCTTGTCCAGGTTCAACGTCAGCATCAAGGTATTACAGCCCAGCCGCGCTGCCGCCAGGGCCGCTTCACAGCCAGCGTGTCCCCCACCCACGACGATCACGTCGTAGTGGTCGAGAAAGTCCACGTTGTCCCATCCAACTTTGAGCATAGGATCGCCCCCGCGGAATACCGGGATCCCCTATCCCAATTAGGTTGTTACAGCTTGTTTCTCCAGTCTAGCGACGGATAGAGGGCTATCCCAAAATCTCGGCAAGAGAAAGCCAGACCTCCACCAGTCTGCCGCTCCGAGGTTGCCCAAACCGGCTAGGATCCCGCTCTCCCCAGCCGGATCTAATTCAGACTATTTTAGTCGGGTTTAGTTGACGGGGTCGATCGCGGGTGATAAGATTGCCCTCGACGACGGGTAAACAAGATCCAGCCCTTTCTCCTGTCTGAGGCTTCCTATGACCCAAACCCTTTCCCACCGCCCGCTCAGCCCTGCCGATTTGCCGCCCAGCTCGGCCTTGCGCACCCTCCAGGTGGGCTTTAGGCGCTTGCGCTGTCGGGAATGTGGGGCCGAGTATGAGCCGGTGGCCAAGCACGTGTGCGACCTGTGTTTTGGCCCCCTGGAAGTGGTCTATGACTACGACTGGCTCAAGAGCGTCGTCAGCCGGCAGAGCATCCAAGCCGGGCCGCTGTCTATCTGGCGCTATCGGCCTTTCCTGCCGGTGGTTTCGGAGCGCCCTATCGATGTCGGCACCGGCATGACTCCCCTAGTGAAAGCGGAGCGGCTGGGGCGGCGACTGGGGTTAAAAAACCTCTACCTCAAGAACGATGCCGTCAACATGCCCACCCTCAGCTTCAAGGATCGGGTGGTGTCGGTGGCCCTGACCCGCGCCAAGGAGCTGGGCTTTACCACGGTCTCTTGCGCCAGCACGGGCAACTTGGCCAACTCCACGGCTGCCATCGCCGCCCACGCCGGCCTGGACTGCACCATCTTCATCCCGGCGGATCTGGAGGCGGGCAAAGTGCTGGGATCCCTCATCTACAATCCCACCGTCATGGCGGTGGAGGGCAACTACGACCAGGTCAACCGCCTCTGCGCCGAGGTGGCGGATCGCTACGGCTGGGGCTTTGTCAATATCAACCTGCGCCCTTACTACGCAGAAGGCTCGAAAACCTTGGCCTACGAGGTGGCGGAGCAACTAGGTTGGCAACTGCCGGATCAGGTAGTGATCCCGCTAGCGTCGGGATCCCTGTACACCAAGATTTACAAAGGTTTTCAGGAGTTTGTGAAGGTGGGGCTGGTGGCGGAGAAGCCGGTTATCTTCCACGGCGCCCAGGCCCAGGGCTGTGCGCCCATTGCCCAGGCCTTTCGCGAGGGGCGGGATTTTGTTACTCCGGTTAAGCCGAATACCATCGCCAAGTCTATTGCCATCGGCAACCCTGCCGACGGCATCTACGCCCTGGAGATTGCCCGCAAAACCGGCGGCCAGATCGCGACGGCCACGGATCCCGAGATCATTGCCGGCATCAAGCTCTTGGCCGAGACCGAGGGCATCTTCACCGAGACGGCTGGCGGCACCACCATTGCCGTGCTCAAACGCCTGGCCGAATCGGGCCAGCTTGATCCTGAGGCGGTTACGGTAGCCTATATTACCGGCAATGGCTTGAAAACCCAGGAGGCGGTGCAGGCGCACGTGGGCCACCCGCTGGTAATTTCGCCTAAGCTGGAGAGCTTTGAACAGGCGCTGGAGCGGGCCCGCACTCTGGATCGGCTGGACTGGCAGGAGGCCTCGGTTTGAAGCGAGAGGGATCCCCCTGGGCTCTTAACGGCGTCTTAATGAAGAACTGTTACGATCCCTGGCACAGACCCACTCGCTCAGGAGCTCTGCACCATGCCTATCCTCCGTTCTGTCCGTCACTTTGCGCGTCGCTGCTTGCCGGTGGCAGTGGCGGTGTTGACCCCCCTTGCTTTGGCTCCCACGGCTCGGCCTCAGGGGCTGAACACCATTGCCGTTGAGCTGGAAACTTTGCCCAGCAGCTACTCGACGTTGGCGACGGCTTTGCGGGCGGCGGGGCTGAACACGGCGTTGGCGGGGCCGGGGCCGTTCACGGTCTTTGCCCCTTCCGATGTGGCCTTTGGGCAACTGCCGCCGGGCACCGTGGAGACGTTGTTGCAGCCGGCCAATCGGGATCAGCTCACCCGCATCCTCACCTATCATGTGGTGCCGGGGCGGATTACCTCGTTTGACCTGCGGCCTGGCCAATCGGCCACTCTGACCACCTTGGCGGGGCTGCCGCTGCGGGTGCAGGTGGGAGCCGATGGCAGCATCCGGGTCAACGGGGCCAATGTGAACTTGGCGGATATTCCGGTTTCCAACGGGGTGATTCACGGCATTGACGGGGTGCTGCTACCCTAGTCTTCTAAGGTTGGTCGCTGGACGAAGCATTGGCTTATGGCAGTCAAGGTGTTAATTCCCACCACGCTGCGGGTGCTCACCCGGGATCAGGAGGTGGTAAGTTGCGAGGGATCCACCGTTCGGGAATTGCTGGAGGCCTTGGAGCAGACCTATCCGGGCATCAAGGCGCGGCTGTGCGATGAAAAGGGGGAATTGCGCCGCTTTGTCAATCTCTATGTCAACAGCGAAGACATTCGCTTCCTCCAGGGATCGGACACGCCTCTACAGGATGGGGATGAGGTGAGCATCGTCCCTGCTGTTGCCGGGGGATGAAAGTTGCCGAGCCGGCTGTGGCTGCTTGGGAGTGGTTAAGCAAGCCGGCGCCGCTGGTGGCGCCTACGTTGCTGGGCATGGTGCTGGTGCGGCAATTTGCCGATGGGCTGCAGGTGCGGGCGCAGATTGTGGAAACGGAAGCCTACACCGCCGGCGATCCGGCATGCCACGCCTATCGCCGCAAGACCTGCCGCAACCAGGTGATGTTCGGGCCGCCCGGCCATCTCTACGTCTATCGCATCTACGGCCTCTACCACTGTCTCAACATCGTCACCGAGGCGGAAGGGATCGCGTCAGCGGTTTTGATCCGGGCAGCCCAGTTGGATTGCCTGCCGGAGTGGATCCCGGCCAACAAGCGCTTGAAACCGGCGCGGGTGGCGGCGGGGCCGGGCCTGCTCTGTCAAGCACTGCGCATCGACGGATCCCACAACGGCTGGCGGCTAGAGCGGGCGGAAGCCGGCCAGGAAGGCATTTGGCTGGAGGGATCCCCCTCTTGGCAAACGCAGTTGCCTATTGTCCAGACCACCCGCATCGGTATCACTCAGGGGGCTGAGATCCCGTGGCGCTGGTACATTGGTGGACATCCGGCGGTGTCGCGCTATTAGTGGGGGCAGGCGGACAATGCTCGCAGAAGGCAGTGGCTAAAGGACTCCGTCCCGCTTACGCGAACGGCAGGGGCTGCCTGGGCTGGTCAGCGGGGTTGTGCTGCTCTTGCTGGGGTTGCCCGCGTTGGCCCAGCCTGTTCCAACTTTTCCAGGACTCTTGACGATGCAAGCCCAGACCCACTCCACCTATCGCACCGGGTTTCAGCGCTGGCGGGCGGGAGAAGCTCAGGGGTTTCAGGACTGGTCAACCCAAGGGATCTGCCTGAACGCCCGAGGGCAATTGATCTTGGATCCAGAGGGTTTGCGGCAAGAAGTCAGCCTTGAAGAGCCTGAGGTGGCGCTAAGGACTCCATCCCGCTTACGCGATCGGGGGCGCCCTTTCTATCCCCTTGGCCCCTACTGGGTGGGAGAAGCCACCAGCCCAGCAGTCCCCACCAGCTTCCCTATGGTCGGGGCAATCGCTTCCTGGAATGCCACCACGCCCCCCGGCACCTGGTTGGAACTGTGGATTCGGGCCAAGCTTTCAGACCGCTGGACAAAGTGGTATCACGGCGGGGTATGGGCTGCGGATCCCTTGACTCTGGCCAGCCACTCAGTGCAAGAACAAGGGGATGAGGATGGCAACCTGTACACGGACTTGCTGGTGCTCAACGTTCCCAATCAGCGGCGGCAGATAGCCTCGAACTCAACACCAGCCGCTTTCGTCCGTCTGCTGCATTGGGGTTGTTATACTGCGCCATCATCTAGCCAATTCTTCAACTGTTTGTTTGACCACCGATCTGACATTCTCTAAACAGCAAGAGCCTTGGGGATTATTGACTTCACAGCCGCAACGTTTTGCTTTAACGTGAGTCATAATCATATCGACAGCATTGCTCTCCCCCGACTGCTTAAGCTCTTCACGAATGCGTTGGCGACTCCAACCAAAACAGTAGCAAGCAAAAACATTCTCATCCACATTTTTTTGAAAAACAGGTACTTTCAGATCGGCAGTTGTGAAAGTTTGTCCCTGCTCAGAAAAGTAAACAACAAGGCAATTGGGACTTGGACAAAACCAGTAAGTAGTCGCTGGATTTAATTGCTCTAGTGCAACTGGTACTAGTAAGCTTTTTAGAGTGATGAGTTGGACAGGTTTTCCTTTTGTACCGTCCTGCGGACAGATGCGCTGCCAACGAGTTTCATTCTTCTTATTTGATGACGATAGATTACAGCATTCACCCATGTCTATACTCCTTCTAATTATTGCTTTTAACAAATGATGGATAGCCAGCATTAGTTGTAGCTTGGATCAAGTCTTGGATAGAAGCCTGAGCAGGATCATAAACAATAACAGCTTCTGGCGGGTTGAATGTGACGATCGCATCTTGAACCCCTTGGACTCGCAACAAGCTATTTCTAATGCTTACAGAACAAGACGTACAGGTCATATTACTCACTTGCAATACAACACGCTGCATCTGTACATTACGTTGACTAATAGCTGCTGTCCCCAAAACGTAGGGGATCGCATAGGGAAAGGCAAGTAAACCTAGAGTGAAAGCTGTTGAGACGATTAAAATCTTTTTCATTGTTCTATTTTTTTGAGGGTTAGCACATAAGCTTCCAGAAGAACAATCTTGAGGTTGGCGATAAACTCGGTAAAATGAAAATCCTAGAAATACTAGAGTAATACTGATAAAAATAGGTCTATAAGGTGCAAAAGCTGTCAAATAGGCAATCCATGCTCTACCAATACCCAACCCTGTCAAAAGCAAGGGAATCACACAGCAAACTGAAGCGATTATTGACGCTAAGAAAGCTCCAATCAGTTCCCATTGACGTTTCATTGCAATTCCCTCAAACCAATGTCCCAATGTCTATGATGATTAGCATTTGTCACAGCGACGATATCGACGATAGGAAAAGAATGTGACAACACACATCACAACTAAAGCAGGTAGCAAAATGTAATCTAGGTAGCCGACAACAGCCCCTAAACCAATTGCGCTCAAGGTTATAACAAGGACAGGTGTAAAGCAACATAGAGCAACTATGACTGTTCCTGATACACTCGCCCAAAACGCAACTTTTGGCTTCATAGCAATTTGTCCTGAAAAACAATACAGTTTGCGGATTGCCCTTTTTCAGCAAGGTTGTTTTCACAATGCAGAATTAGCGGTAATAATTCACTTTTCAACTTCTGTAACTGGGCGATCGCCTCTTCAATTTGGCTGACTTTACTCACCAGTTTGGAATGAATCTCATGGCATGGAGGTGCTTCGCCATTCTGAAGTAATAAGACCTCTTTGATCTCATCAAGAGTCAAACCTAATGCTTTAGCACGAGTAATAAAGGCTAGCCGCTCTATGTCTGCCTCCTCGTACAAGCGGTAGCCTGATTCAGTTCTCCTGGGCTTTGGAATTAATCCAATGCGCTCATAGAAATATAGAGTTTGCGGATTGAGTCCCAGCTTGTGAGAGACTTCGCCAACTTGCAGCATCCTAAATACTCCACCGATGCAGTTACCTGGATGCTCTAAGGATAAACCTTATACCCAAGTACAAGGTCAAGCTGATTTTAGATTAAGTTTTGTATCGCCCAACTGATAACCTTGCGGCTGCGCCCTACCGACAGCCCAGCAGTATAACGATACGCTCAACGGGGCTGAAGCCTTCCAGGTCAGGGTGCGCCTGTTCACGCAAGAGCCAGGCCGTTCTGCCGTTGTGGATCAGGTGGCAGTTGCCATTTCCAACGAGCCGGTCAGGCCCAGCCGCCTATCCCCTGGGGATCCCAGCCGCTGGGGCAAAATCTTGGATCTGCCTTGGTGCTCCCAGATGGTGTACCCCGATGGGGGAGAGGTCTGGTGTAGCCCCACCTCTTTGGCGATGGTGATGGCCTACTGGCAGCGGGATCCCCCCCCCTGTGAGCTGCTGGTGCGCG
>NZ_JANSHJ010000006.1:0-103890 GCF_047502615.1 Synechococcus sp. W60.3
TCTCTCCTTCCTCTTGAATACCTGTACCCTATTTTAAATTAAAAGGCTGTACTTTCATCCGGTTGCTCCTGCTTCCGTGCGACGCGGAAGGGCTAAGCTTTGAGCCAAAGCCGCAGGCGGGCATCCTGACTGAGGGCCTTAGCCCATCACAGTTGCGGCACAGCGCCGGATTTGCACCGGACTTTCCCCATTGCTTGCCCTGGCTGATCCCCAGGACAACCTGACGGCACGGCTTTCCTCCCCATTGCTCTGGAAAAAGCCGTGCTAGGCATCATACATTCCCTGCTGGGGAGTTCCTATCCTGCCGGGGGGGATCCCTGGGCAGTGAGGTCAACGGAAGATCATCTCCGCCACCGCGTCAAAGCCGGCGTCCAACAGCCGATCCAAGACTGACTGGGCCTGGCTGCGGCTGTCGTAGAGGCCGGCCTGCAGCACCCTCCTGCCGTTGAACACGGTCTCCACCGCTTCGGGGACGAGCTGCCGCAGCCGCTGCAAATCGTCGCTGCCCTTGGGGGTCACCAGCACACGAAAGCGGGTGGCCGACTCTGCTGGGGCTACCGCCGGTTCTGGAGCCGCGGCAACGGGAACAGGGGGGGTTGTTGGGCTGCTGCCCGCTTGTCGGCGAGCCGGGGGTGGCAGGAGGGTAGTAATATCCGTGAGAGGAGCCACAGATTGCTGGCGGACGGGAGTGGCAGGAGCAGGCTCAACCGGTTGGGCAGGCGTGGTGGAGCCATCGGGGGTGAAGGGGACGGCAACAAACTCCTGGGGTTGAGCGCCTGCCGGCTGAGGGGCGCGCACTGGGCAAAATGCGCCCTCCCGATCCCGCTGCAGGAGGGGGAACGGGGGCAGTCGATTGGGGCACCGTCACCACCGGCAAGGTGGGAGAGGCCGCCGCCGGCTGGGGATCCCTGCTGGGAGCCGGAGGCTCGGCCTGCGGAGTTGTGGGCAGCGTCAAGCCGCCTGCCGCAATGGGTGGCGGGGCGTTGCTGGGCAGCGCAGCCACCGTGGTCTGGCCGGCCAGATCCAGCTCCCCTTTGGTTTTGCCGGCCAGTTGGTTGCCATTGGCGTTGAGGCGCAGGCCGCGGGTGGCATTGTGGATGTCGTACTGGCCGTTCCCCTCAAAGATGTTGTTGCCGGGATCCGAAGCCGTGCCCAAATCTGGCTGGGCGGTGGTGATAGCTGTCAGGCCAGTCTCCAGGTTGCGGGCAATGAGATTGTTGCGCAGGATGGGACGGGCGCTGCCGCCGACCACAATGCCGGTGCGGTTTTGCAGGATGCGGTTGTTGCGCACAATCGGCGCCGAGCGCTGGTCGATGGTGAGGCCAAAGCCGGTCTCTTGGAAGAGGTTGTTGACAATGGTGGGCTGGGAGGTGCCCAAGACGGAGATGCCGTTGGCCCCGTTTTTGTAGAAGCGGTTGCCTTCTATCCAGGGGTTGGAGGCGCCGGCGATGAAAATGCCGTCGTGGATGCTGCCCACAAAGCTGTTGTTGAGAATCCGCGGGGAAGCCGATTCTACCCAGAGGGCGTAGCCGCGCCGACCCTGGTTGCGCAGGGTAACCCCCCGCACCTCTGAGCCGGTCTCTGCCAGCAGGGCAACGTTTTGCCGGGCCAAGGTCGGGCTCATGTAGGTGCCGCCGCCATCGATCAGGTAGCCCTCTCCCAAGGTGGACTCGTCCCCGCGCAAGATAAGGCCGGCCTTGAGGCGGATGGGGAAGACTTCGCCGCTTTCTGCGCTGTACACCCCCGGCAGAAGCTGGATGATGCTGCCGGCTGGCGCCCGGCTGATGGCATGGGTGATGGTCTTGAAGGGGTTGTTGCGGGATCCATCCCCTTGGGTATCGCTGCCATTGGCGGCATCCACAAAAATGGCAGGGCGGTCGTCCGGCAGCGGCGGCGCTTGGGGCAGGGCCTGCTTCTCCAAAAGGCCGGTGTCCAGGGAAGTTTGCGCCCAACTGGGATCCCTTCCTGCCGCCAGCAGTAAGCTGGTGCTCAACAGCAAAGAGGTGGCCAGTCGCGTCAGCGTCGCGGAGCCGTGACGCTGCAACCGCAAGTCAGGCAGGACTGCTGTAAATTGGTGTTCGCCGGATTTCTGCAGACGGATGAACGATAAGGAAGAGATCATAGGAGTCATCCCCACACCAGGCTGGGCCAGAGAAGGAAGGAGGGTCGAGGCTATCCTACCAAACCTGACAGGCAGGACCCTGCCCTCTTCCCCAACTCCAAATACGGACTGACGCAGGCTTCTTTTTGTAGATCCAACGCTACCCCTAGAGTATACCCTTGCCATGACCGACGAAGCCCTTGCCCGCGAAGGCTCCTCCCAAGAGTTGCCGCTGGCTTCCCTCTCGTCTGGGCGCCCCCTGCTCAACCTGCTGTTGTTGGGGATCCCAGCCCTGCTGCTGCTGCTGGGCCAGTGGGCAGGGCAGCCGGCCCTGGGCTGGGGGGCGGTGCTGGCTTGGCTGGGCCTGGCCGGCTGGTGGGGGCAGCCGCTCTGGGTGCAGATCGGGCGCGACCTCTGGCAGTGGCTGACCACCTGGCCCAGCCTGGGGTGGGCGGCAGCAGCTCTCGGCTTGGCGGTGATGGGAGGATTGGTCTGGAGTGGAGCCTTCTCGGCCCTGGGATCCCTGAGCTGGGAGGCCATCGGGGCTTTGGGCGAGGTGTTCGGGGCTACAGGTCAGATCCTGATCGCCCTCCTGGCCGCCTACATCGCCTGGCGGCAGTACGTCATCTCCCGCGACCTCACCATCCAGCAGAACATCATCACCCAGCAGCAGACCATCGACGCCTACTTCGAGGGCATCTCCAACCTGGTTCTCTCCCCTGACGGGCAGTTGGACGACTGGCCCCTGGAGCGGGCCATTGCGGCCGGGCGCACGGCGGCGCTCCTCAACGGCGTGGATCGCTTTGGCAAAGCCAAGATCCTGCGCTTCCTCTCCACCGCTAACTTGCTTAGCCCCCTGCGCCGCGACGAACACCTGGGCCGGCCCATCCTGGACGGCAAAGGCGGCTACCAGCGGGATCGCCTCAACGGGATCCGGGTGGTGAATCTGGGCACCATGCTGGAAGGGGCCGACCTGCATGGCACCCTGCTGCGGGGGGTGGACTTCAGCGAGGCCAGCCTGGAAAGAGCCAACCTGCGGGATTGCGACCTCAGCCACACCAACCTCTGCGGGGCCAACCTGCGCAATGCCGACCTGCGCGGCGCCGATCTCTACCGCGCCCTCTTGTTTGTGGGATCCCTGCAGACGGCTTCTCCGGCTCAGCCAGGAAAAAAGCCCGATTTTAAAAGCGGGGCCTACGCCGGCGCCATCGTGGCCGGCGCGGACTTTCGCCGGGTGCGTCGCCTTTCCCCCGAACAAAGAGCCTACCTGGCCGCCTGGGGAGCCAAGCTGGATCCTGAGCCCCCGCTTCCCCTCAACTCCTCGGCCAGCCGTTTGGATCCCGGCGGCGAAACCGAGCCCTTACCCCCTCCTGCCGAGCCGCCGGCCTCCCGGAGGCCTTGATCCAGAGCCAATGGCCGGCAAACCTGGGTTCAACGCCAGCGCTGCCATGGTCATGGCAAACAGCCATGAAACAGCTTGTGAGTTGATCCCAGCTCCCCTCTCCCTCTGGGAGAGGGGCTGGGGGTGAGGGCCTGCCGGAGAACCGTTCAAGCTAGCCTGAAATAGCCCCAATCCCTCAATTGTTGGACATGGCCCGCTTGCTCACCAAGTTCTGGCTGCTGGAGCGCTACCTGTTTGGGCAGATGCTCACGCCGGTGCTGGCCGGTATAGCTGGGGGAACCCTGCTGCTTTTGGCAGGCCGGCTCTTTACCTTGGCCGAGCGGCTGGTCGAGGGATCCCTGCCGCCCCTGACGGTGTTGCGCCTTCTCATTTTGGATCTGCCGGAGATGGTGCTGCTGGGCATGCCCATCGCCGCTTTTTTTGCCACCATGCTCACCTTGGGCAAGCTGAGCGGCAACAGCGAGATTACCGCCATGCGGGCAGCCGGGATCCCGTTTACGCGCATTTTTCGTCCCCTGTTGCTGGTGGGGCTGCTCATGAGCCTGAGCGCTTTTTGGATCAGCAACGTGCTCCTGCCGGCCAGCAAACGAGAAATCCGCCAGATCGACCAGCAGGCGCTCCTGGCCCGGGCCACCACCCCGGTGCAATACGACGTCTTTTTCAGAACCGCCCGCGTTGGCGGGACGGAAGACAACCTCTGGTTTTTCATCCGCCAGGTGGATCCGCGGCTGAACACCATGCAGGATGTCACCATCTTGCAGGTGGATCCCTTGCCGGGGGGCAAGTACCAGTTGGCAGAGGTGACCCTGGCGGCCCAGGCGGTGTGGAATGGCCTGGACTGGACCCTCAGCGAAGGGGTGACCCACCGCTACGGCCCTGACGGCCTCAGCCTGGCCGAAGAGCCCTTCGACCGCAAGCCGCTAGAGGTCTCCCAAGATCTGGCCGCCCTGATGCAGCCGCCGGTTCCGCCCAACGAGCTGAGCCTGCCGGAGCTGGCGGAGCGCATCTCCCGCCTGGCCCGCTCCAACCTCAATACCCAGCCCCTGCGCACCGAGTTCCACATGCGCTTTTCCCTGCCCTTGGCCAGCTTTTTTGCCGTCTTGATCTCCCTTCCCCTGGGATCCACCACTGCGCGGCGGGTGGGCCGCTATGGGGGTGTCGTCTTCGGGATCCTGTTGGTGTTTGCCTACTACGTGGTGCTGAGTGTGTCTCGCAGCCTGGGCGAAGCAGGAGCCCTTCCCCCCTGGGCGGCAGCCTGGAGCTTCAACATCCTCTTCGGCGGCCTCGGCCTGCTGCTGTTGGCCCGCTTCCTGCGCTAGGGATCCCTTCTGGGCAGAGCAACCCCCGACCTAACCAGGGATCCACCGGATCCCTATAGTTTCCGTCCCCTTGCGGGGAAAAGGTAGGGATCAACCAGGGTGCTTTACACGTGCGACTCGGCGTGAAATCGCGTTTCCGTCCCCTTGCGGGGAAAAGGTAGGGATCAACGTCGTGTCGAGCGGTACTACGCTATCTTCAGGTATTATAGGTTTCCGTCCCCTTGCGGGGAAAAGGTAGGGATCAACTCCTGAACACAATCTATCCAACTTATGCACGTCTCTGTAAGTTTCCGTCCCCTTGCGGGGAAAAGGTAGGGATCAACTGGCCCTTCAGATCTACTACGCAGGGTATTTCATACCCTGTCGTTTCCGTCCCCTTGCGGGGAAAAGGTAGGGATCAACGTGATGCCCTCAGATTCGTGAGGGCACGTCTTGTAACAAACAGGTTTCCGTCCCCTTGCGGGGAAAAGGTAGGGATCAACAGCGCATGACTAAGCGCTGCCCGTATCTCTAATATGTAATGTTTCCGTCCCCTTGCGGGGAAAAGGTAGGGATCAACCCTACCCCCGGAAAAGGCTGAATCCATAAGGTTTTCAAGGTGCGTTTGCGAGGGAGTACGGAGACTTCCCGAAACAGATATTAACACTGCTTCGCCGGATAAGCGCAAGTCGGGAAATTCGCTGTTTTGAGGGCATTATGTCACGTTTTTGGGTCAATTTGGGCAAGCAGTTCTAGATTCCTCTTAAAGCCTGGTGTTGCCAGGGGAAAGCTAACAACGGCTCGCCCCGACAGATTGCGCACAAAACTTTACAATTCCTGCCGCCCCCCGTCGGCCAGGGATCCCATCCCAGCGCTGGTCTGTCTAGACTGGAAGACAGCCCTATGGGGATCCCTATGCGCATTGGTGTGCCCAAAGAGATCAAGGAGCAGGAGTTTCGCGTTGGCCTGACGCCGGCGGCGGTGCGGGCTCTGACGGAGCAGGGGCACCAGGTGTGGGTGGAGACCCAAGCTGGCCAGGGGGCGGGCTTTAGCGACGAAGACTACCAAAAAGCGGGGGCCA
The DNA here is from genome assembly GCF_047502615.1 of Synechococcus sp. W60.3. Lineage (NCBI taxonomy): Bacteria > Bacillati > Cyanobacteriota > Cyanophyceae > Synechococcales > Synechococcaceae > Synechococcus > Synechococcus sp. W60.3. Next base: position 5,883 of record NZ_JANSHJ010000006.1, read on the forward strand.
AGCTGGCCGCCACCCCTGAGGAGATCTACCAGCAGCAGTTGGTGGTGAAGGTCAAAGAGCCCCTGCCCGCCGAGTATCCCCTGCTCCACCCGGATCTGATCCTGTTTACCTATTTGCACCTGGCGGCCAGCCGCGAGCTGACTCAGGCCCTGCTGCGTTCGGGGGCCACCTGCCTGGCCTACGAGACGGTGGAGCTGGCCGATGGATCCCTGCCCCTCTTGATGCCCATGAGCATGATTGCCGGGCGGCTGTCGGTGCAATTGGGCGCCCACTACCTGACTCGCCAGCAGGGGGGGCGAGGCGTGCTGCTGGGCGGGATCCCAGGCGTGCCGCCGGGGCGGGTGGTGATCCTGGGCGGGGGCACGGTGGGCACCGAGGCGGCCAAGATGGCCGTTGGCCTGGGGGCGCGGGTGCAGATTTTGGACATCAACCTGCAGCGCCTCAACGAGCTGGAGCTGATCTTCGGCTCGCGGGTGGAGCTGCTCTACAGCACCGCCCAAAGCATCGAGGAATGTGTCCGCGAGGCCGACCTGGTGGTGGGAGCGGTGTTGGTGCCGGGCAGACGCGCCCCGGTTTTGGTGAAGGAAGAGCTGGTGGCCCAGATGCGGCCCCGCTCTTTGATCGTGGATGTGGCCGTGGATCAGGGGGGGTGCATCGCCACCACCAAGGCCACCACCCATGCCCAGCCGGTTTACGAAGCCTATGGAGTCTTGCACTACGGGGTTCCCAACATGCCGGGGGCCGTCCCCTGGACCTCGACCCAGGCGCTGGTCAACGCCACCCTCCCTTACATCTTCAAGTTGGCCAACCTCGGCTTGAGCGCCGCCTTGGAGCAGGACCCGGCCCTGGCCAAGGGGCTCAACCTCTGCGGCGGCAAGCTCATCCACCCGGCGGTGCGGGCCACCTTCCCCGACTTGGCCAACTGAGGGCCTTCGCTACTGGTGCTCGAAGACGTTGCCATATCCCAGCAGATCCAGCTCCACCAGGGTGGGGAGGTGTTGAAAACAGCGCTGTGCCAGCTCCCAGCGCTCTTCCCGCTGCAGCATTTGGGCCAACTTGTGGCGCACCGGGATCAAGTAACGAACATCGTTGGCCGCGTACTCCAACTGCTCCGGCGAGAGGGCCTGGACGTTTCCCCAGTCGGAGCTCTGGGCAGTTTTATTCAGCTCCACCCCGCACAGCTCGCCCACCACGTCCTTCAGGCTGTGCTTGCTGGTGTAGGTGCGGGCCAGCTTGCTGGCAATTTTGGTGCAGAAGACCGGCCAGGCCTGGATCCCCAAGTGGTAGCGCAGCATGGCCAGGTCAAAACGGGCGTAATGGAAGATCTTTTCGATGTTGGGATCCGTCAGCAGCCGCGCCAAATGGGGGGCCTGCTTCACGCCGCGGCTCAGCCGCAGCAGCACCACCTCGCCGGCAGCGTTGGCTATTTGCACCACACAGAGCCTGTCCCGCTGTGGGATCAGCCCCATTGTTTCGGTGTCCACAGCCAAGAGGGTTTCCCCGGCCAGCGCCTCTGCCACTTCGGGGGTGAGATCTTCGTCGCAGATCTGGAAAGGCTCTAGGGCCACAGGGATCCCTCGCTAACTTGGCGAGAGCAGCCGCCCGGCTGAGATACTTCCCTCGCCTGAAGACAAAAGTTTTTGACATCTCAACCAGCGCCGCTGGCCGACCAGCCCTGAGCAAACTCCACCCCCCTCGGAGACAGGAGATGCCCTCCCCTCGACTGAGACGGCCAGCAGCCTGGTTTTCGCTCGCAACGCTCCGCTCCTGCGGGCGGGGTTGTAACCAGCGGCTGGCAAGCTTGGCTCTACCAGCTTGCCTTGACCACGCCCGGCAGCAGGCCGCGGTGGGCCATTTCCCGCAGGCTGTTGCGGCAGAGGCCGAAATCCCGGAAATAGCCGCGGGGACGCCCGGTTTTCCAGCAGCGGTTGCGCAGGCGGGTGGGCGAGCTGGCCCGAGGGAGTTTTTGCAGTTGGGCGTGCAGCTCCATGCGGGTGGCCTGGTCGATGTTGGGATCGGCCATGGCCGCCTTGAGTTGTTGGCGCTTCTCCCGGTATTTTTCGACCAAGCGTTGGCGCTTTTTCTCCCGCTCGATCATGCTTTTTTTAGCCACGGCTCACCTGTTTCCCCAATTTTTCGGCTTTACTAGGATAGCGGGCAACAACAATCTGCAGCAAGGGATCCCCGGTGGGATTCCCGTGGTCGACTGCTTGCCCTTGCGGCGATCTAGCTGTACAGGCCAAGTTGAGGGTGGGGGATGGCCCTTTCCAAAGTAATTTCGTTCATCGCTGCCAAGTTCAAGGTTTCCCCGGAGCAGATCGAAGCCGCCCGCGTGGTCATTTACAGACCGCCGGCGTTGCTGGCCGTGCTCAAGTCGGTTCCGCCGCTGCCCAAAGAGGTGCTGGCGGATCCCAGCTTGACCTACGCCTACCCTGCCCCCTTTATCGAGTGGTCGAAGCGGATGCACGGCCTGGCGGAATGGGACGATGTGCCCGCCCTCAGCTACGCCGACTACGTGGCGCAGATGGAGCTGGCCTTCATGCCGACGGACATTGCTGTCGAGGCCACCAACAAGGACTAGCGCAGGCGAAAAACCCGTTCTGAGGCCTGGCGGACAAACTCCTTGAGCCAGCCCGATTTTTGGGCGCTCTCCACCTGGGCCTTGACCACTGCCTGCATCCCCCCTTCCCCCCAGCTTTGGTTGCGCTGGAAATACTCGATGAAGCTTTTGCCGGCAATGCGGGTGAGATAGCCGGCGCTGGCCGCCTGGATGGGGGCTGTCGCCAAAAAGCCAACCACGCTCACCTCAGCCACGGTGGCCAGGAGCCCGGTGGTCAGTTGGAGCGCCCCCTCCACCAGCCCCAGGCTGGCCAGGGTCTTGGCCAGCGACAGGGCCAGCTCCCGCCCCTGCTGCAGGTTCATCTTGCAGCCGTAGAGGGATCCCAGCTCCACCACCATCTGGGCGTTGATGGCGGCAATGGCCAGCAGATCCAGCGCCGGGATGGGGTTGGCAAAGACCACGCCGGTCACAATCCACTGAAAGCGGTCGATCACCTCCTCCGCCTGGCGGCGCAACTGCGCCTGGATGATCCGCTTGGCCTCTTCGCCCAGTTGCTGGGATTGCAGCAGGGCATTGTCCAACGCCAGGGATCCCCCCTCGGCGTAGAGCACCGCCTGGACGCGATCCCGCACCGCCGCCACCTCCGGTTCCGGCTGCCAGGTTTGGGATCCCACCTGTACAGGGGCTGGAGCAGCGGCGGCCGGCAGCACATCTTCCGGTTGGATCAAGGGGTAAACCCGTTCCCGCAGCCGTTGCAGCAGGAGCCGCCGTTCTTCGGGGGTGTAACGGTCGATTTTGTTGAGCACCAGCAGAGCCCGCTTGCCCAGGGCGATCAACCGACGCAAGGGATCCACCTCCGACCGGCGCAGATCCCCGTCCACCACCACCAGCAGCAGATCGGCAGCTTGGGCCTGGGCCTGCGCCTCCTCTTCCCGCATCGCCCCTGCCGGCCCGATCTCCAAAATGCCCGGACAGTCCACGATCTGCACCGGGTGGGGGATCCCGGGCAGGTCCCAATCGTAAACCGCCACCGCCTGCGTGGTGCCCAGCGTTGCCCCCACCGCCCCCACCCGCCGCCCCAGCAGCGCGTTCACCAGCGAGGTTTTGCCCGCCGATCCGGTGCCGAAAACCACCACCTTCAGTTGCGGCTGGGCCAACTGTTGGGCCAGCCGGGCCGACCGTTCCGCCAGCGCCGCCCGCGCCACCTGATCCTGGATCTGCGCCATCTGAGCTTCTAGTTGCGCCAGGTTGCGCCGGGCTGCCTCCCACTTCTCGGCAGGAGTTGCCGGGGGAGCTGGCCTGGGAAGCCTCTCGGTTTTAGGGGCGGGGCGGAACAGAAACAAGTAGTAGATGGAAGCGGCCAAAAACACCAGCAGCAGCAACACCAGCACCCCGATCAACAGCCCCCCCAAAATCGGGTGGTAGCGGGTGGCGTAGTACAGATCCAAAAACGATTGGATCAGCCAGACGATCAGGCCCGCGAACGAGGCCAACAGCGCCAACAGCAGCAGCAAGCGCAGATAGGGAACTGTTCGCATAGGGATCCAGGGCCACAACCGTTCGCGTCAGCGGGACGGAGTCCTTTTGACTTTACCCGCGGCTAAGCATGTCCAACTACTCAGATCTCGCCTGTCGGCAGCACTGCCCCTGCAGCCGGCTCCTCTTGTTCACAGCGGGATCCCCCCTCCCCTTTCAGGATCTGTATGGCCTGTGGATCCCCATCCACTTTCACCTGCAGATGGCGCAACTGCCAGGCTGAGCCGGCCACCCCCCGCTCCGACTCCACAGCCACCTCGCCGGTGCGCCGGGATCCCGTGATCAAAAAGGACAGACAGGCCCAGCCGGCTTGCTCATCCTCTTGAAAGCGCAGCCGCGAGGGCCAGCCCGGACGCAGGGGATCCCCCAGCCGCTCCACCACCACCGCAGTCTGTTCGAGCCGCTCCACCGCCAACTGGTAGGTGCGATAGGCGCCTGAAGCCCGGATCCCATTCCAGACCAGGATCCCTGCCCCCGCCAGCCCCAAGCCCAGCACCGCCAGCAGGCCCAGACAGCCGCATCCACAGCAGCCCAAAGGGGCGGCACAGCCGACTTTTTGGGGGCTTTCCGACACAGCCAATCGCAGAAGTAGGACGCCCCCAAACTAACACAGAACGGCTGCGCTGCCCCCTGAGGGGGGAGCCAGCTCTCCCTTGGCAGGGATTGCAGAAAGTAAAGTCTGGACAGGCCTACGCCATTTGTCGGTAGTTGCAAGGCCTCTTCGTTTCCGTATTACTACAGACAGTGGCTCGAAAAAATAGGATGTCGGCCAAGTTAAGCAAGTTCAGACAAGCCATTTGCAAGTTTAATTTTGCACTGCCCCATCAATGGGATCCCTAAGTATCCAATTGCTGCTCCGGCTTCGAGTTAGACGTGAAAGTCTAACGCATCGCCGATCCTAGGTTTCTCTCCGCATGGGATCTGAGCAAAGTCGAAGCTTATAAACCCGTGAAAGGCCCGGGATCTTGGGCAGCGAAAAAGCCGGCAAAGTGCGTATATCCAATCCGCCATTCGGCGGAGTCCATTTCAGAGGGTCTTGCCGAGAATGAAACCAGCGAAAGGTCTCAATCCAAGAGCATCCCCACCATGAGCGAGATCAAAAGCACGATTGTGCAGCAAATTATTCAAACTGCCATGATGACCGGTCTGCTTACCGCTGCTCAGGAACACGAACTTAACGTCAAAGTCTTCCAAGAGGATTGCTCCGAGGCTGACCTCTTCCTGCTGCGCCGCCTGCACCGCTGCCTACGCCAGGGATCCATCCGCCGGATCCCGGCTTTGCACAACACTATAGCCGTTGGCCGCTTTGGCCCTCCCTTGCGCCCGCTGCCCGACAGAGCCGAAGAGGCACAACTCCAGCCGGCAGGGCTAAGCGTAGTGCGCAATCCCAAAGTTGGCTGATGGTGGTGCCGGGGGGCGTCTTCTACTTCGGAGAAACAACTGCCGGCAGGGGATCCGGTCGCAGCAGCCGCTGACAGAGCTGGGCGATCTGGGTGGGGCTGGCTTCGTCCAGCCAGCGGTGAAAAGCTTGGGATTCTTGAATGCGGCCCAGCAGCCGTGTTGGGATCTGCTCCGGCCCCTCCAATTCCGCCAGCCACTGCCAGGGCAAGCCGGTTGTCGCCGCCAGGACATGGGGATCCCATTGTCCCGTCCGCCCCAATTCCTGGAGTCGGGCGATTTGGTGGGGGAGGCGCTTCCAGTGATGACCAGAAGCGGCCAGGATCAGCGTTTGCGGCTGCACCTGCTGCAGCAGTTGGGCTAGATTTGCCGGCAGCCAGGGCCAGCGGGCCAGCAGCAGAGCTGTTTTTGCCGACGGGAGGAAGTCTTGCTCGAGAGGAAGGGCCTGCCCATCGTAGCGGAAGACTTCTTGGAGGGAATCCGGCAGGGGGCGTTGCCGGTAATCCTGGATCCGAAGGCTGGGGGCGGAAACGGTGGGCGCCTGCCAGTCGCCAGAGGGGCGCACCGCCAGCACTTTGCCCTGCCAGGGCTGCTCGGCTTCCAACTGCAGGGCGATGTCCAAGGCCTGGCATGCTTGCCACCGCTCCAGCTCTTCGCCGGCTTCCCAAAACCAGAGGGCACGGGATCCCAGCTCAAACTTCAGGTGGCGGCCATTCTGGGAAGCCCTCAGCCTGACGCTGCCGCGGCGAACGTTCATCAAGGCTACGACAGGGTTGGGGTTGCCGTGGCCAAAGGGCTGCAGAAGCTGCAACTGCCGATACACCTCGTCCAGCTCTGCCACCCCATCCCGGCCCTGAGAGGCCAACCGCTCCCAATCGATAACAATCTCCACCGCCAAGGCGCGAGCTTGGCGATCCGGGCCGACCCGCGCGGCCAGCTCCCGCCGCAAAGCCAGTTGTACGGCGGCCAGGCAGGACAGATCCACTTGGATCCCAGCGGCCATGGGGTGGCCGCCTCCCCCCAGCAAGAGGGGACGCACAGCCTCGATGGCCTCCACCAGGTTCACCCCCGGAATCGAGCGGCCCGAACCATAGCCCCGTCCCGTCCTCTCGTCTTTGGCAATCAACACCGTCGGGCAACCGTACTGCTCCGCCAAGCGCGCCGCGGCGATCCCCAAAACCCCCGGATTCCAGCCGCTTCCGGCCAAAACAATTGCCCGCTCCCGCGCCAGATCCAAGCTCTCCACCTGTTGGCTGGCCTCTTGCAGAACCTGTTGGGTGAGTTGCCGACACTCCTCATTGAGGGCAACAAAATGCTCCACCAGCGTCTGGGCCCGCTGCGGATCCGAGGTGGTCAACAGCTCCACCGCTAGGCTGGCATCGTCCCAGCGACCAATGGCGTTCAGCTTGGGGGCAAGGCGAAAGGCGATGTCCTGGGCTGTCGGCGTTCCTGAGGATTGGCTGTTGCTCACCCAATCCAAAAGAGCCCGCAGCCCCGGACGCTGGGTGTTGGCCAGCACGGGCAGGCCCCGCTGCACCAGGTAGCGGCACTCCCGCTGCAACACCGCCACATCGGCCACGATCCCCACCGCCACCAGATCCAGGTACTCTTCTACACCAGGGATCCCCAGCGCTTGGTAGAGGGCCTCCGCCAGCTTGTAGGCCACCCCCACCCCCGGCAGAAAGCGCAGCGGGTGTTCCTCTGGCAGGCGCAGCGGGTTGACCACCGCATAGGCAGGGGGCAAGGGATCCGGCAGGGCGTGGTGATCCGTCACGATCACGTCCACCCCTTGGGCTTGGGCCAGAGCAATCTCGGCAGCATTGCCTATGCCGCAATCCACCGTCAGGAGCACCTGGCAGCCTTGATCCAGCACCTGCTGCAGCCGCTGAGGGTTCAAGCCATGCCCTTCGGTGCTGCGCAGCGGTAGAGTGAACTGGACTCGGAAGCCCAAGGTTTGTAGCGCCGAGAGCAAGAGGCTGGTGGCGGTAACGCCATCGCAGTCGAAGTCTCCCCAAATGCAGAGGGTTTCTCCTCTTTTTCTTGCCTGCAACAGCCGCGCCACCGCCCGCTCCAGATCCGGCAGGGATCCCGCTGGCGTGGGAGAATACTGATTAGGATCGACAAAAGCCCGCGCCTGTTCTCGGCTGTGCAACCCCCGCAGAGCCAGCACCTTGGCCGCATACTTGCCGTACTCTCGGCTCAGCTCCGGATCAAATTGAGGCGGGGTGGGCAGCAGATCCCAGCGGTATTCCATGCAAGCTCGACAGGAATAAAACTCCCTGGGAGCCTATCAAAAACTGCTCAGGGAGAAAAGCAGCTTGGGATCCCGGAAAGCAAAAGCCGGGGTGAGCGATCCCTGCCAACCTGCTATTGACAGCAGTGAGAGGCCACGCAGCAAGGGGAGGGGTGGGCGTGGTCATGGGTGGCACAGGCTTGGCTGCAGTAGAGTTGGCCTTCGTAGCGATAGCCTTGGCTGCTTTCGAAGCTGCAGTTGCAGTGGTCACAGGCGCAACGAACAAGGGTGGTAGCAGACATGATTTTTTCTCCTTGCTTGAACTGAGGGATCCTCTTGTCGAAGATCCGTGTTGCTATACCCTAGCAGTTGCTCGGCAGCGGCGCCGGAACAAGAATCAGACTCATTTGTGACGATTCCAAATCGCAGCAACCACAACTCCCCTCTCCCAAAGGGAGAGGGGCTGGGGGTGAGGGTATCCTGGCTGAGGTTAAGAGAAGCCCATAGCCCTCTAGCCGGTTATTGACTATGATGCGGGCGTGAGGTGTGAATAAGTACCTAGGTGATGGCCACCCAAAGGATTTGCTTTGCCCAAGTCTCAGATGTTCACCTAATGCCGGAGACAGGGTGCCGCTGCTGGTGGATGTCCGATTCCCCCCGCCGCCAGTTGGAAGCTGCCGTTGCCCATCTCAACCAAGTGCCGGATCTGGACTTTGTGGTGTTCACCGGCGATTTGGTGGATCAAGCCGATCCGGAGAGCTTTGAGGTGTTCCAGGAGATCCTCGCCCAACTGCGGGTGCCCTACTACCTCAGCCTCGGCAACCACGATATCGACACCTTGGGGAGGGAGGGGCGCTTCAACCGGGAGCAATTTATCCGCTGGTGCCAACGTCAATTTCCGTTGCCCCTTGCCCCCACAGGCTATGTCGATTACAGCCTTTCCCCCCTGCCTGGGATCCGCTTGATTGCCCTCGATGCCAGCCTGGGCCAGTTCCCTCTGCCCCAGGGCGTGCTGCGCCCCGCGCAACTGCGCTGGCTAGGCGAACATCTACAAGCGGTGCCGGAGGAATGGCTGATCCTGCTCATCCATCAGCCTCCCTTTATCTCCCCCACCCAAATGGATGCGGTTTTGTTCCGCAAGTACCGGCTTCGCAGCGAGCAAGCTGTAGCTCTGCATACCCTCTTGGCCGACCACGGGCGGGTGGTGGCAGTGTTGAGTGGACATCTGCACGTGCCGAAGGTCTATGTGCAGGACGGAATCCCCTACCTGACAGCGCCGCCTCTGGTGGGGCCGGTCTCCGCTCTGCGCGTGTTTGAGTTGGACGTCAACCCACGGCGAGGGGTGTTGCGCTACCACTGGGTTCACCTGCCGGAGCCGGATCCCAGACCTCTCTGGCATGGCCTGGTCATGGGAGTTCGGCGGGATCGCTGGGGACAAATCCCCCTGCGGGCCAAAGGATCTCGATCCCTGCCCGCCGTTGCCCAGTAGCCAAAAATCCTAAACCTTGACCGAATTAGTGTAGATTAAAAAGGCAAAGAGCCTTGGATTCGATGTCTTCCCCCTATGACTGCAACCCTTTCTTCCTCCGGCCACTGGGAGCTGGCGGCTCAGGCGTTACGAGAGCAGTATCAGCCGCAGGTAGCTTCTCTGAGCGAGCGATTTGAGCCTTTGTCGGCGAGCGACCTGCTGGCCTGGGCCGTTGCGGAGTTTGGGGACGGGCTGGTGCTGGCCTGCAGCTTTGGACCGGAAGATCTGGTTCTCATCGATCTGCTCACGGCCATTCGCCCCCAGGTGCGCGCCTTTTTCCTGGATACCGATTTTCACTTCCCGGAAACCCTGCAACTGCAGCAGCAGGTGTTGGCCCGTTACCCCCATTTGCAGCTGGAGATCTTCAAACCGCTGCTCACCCCCGAAGAGCAGGCGGCGCAATATGAGCCGGAGCTGTACCGCACCAACCCTGACCTCTGCTGCAGCCTCCGCAAGGTAGAGCCCCTGAATCGCGCCCTGGCCAACTGCACCACCTGGATTACGGGGATGCGCCGCGAGCAATCCCCCACCCGCGCCGATATCGGCAAGGTGCAGTGGGATGGCAAGCGCAACCGCCTCAAGCTCAACCCGCTCGCCGACTGGACAAACGGCCAAGTCTGGAAGTACATCCTCGACCACGGGATCCCTTACAACCCCCTCCACGACCGCAACTATCCCAGCATCGGCTGCATCCACTGCACGGCGCCGGTGGAGCCGGGAGCGGATCCCCGCTCTGGCCGCTGGAAGGGCACAGCCAAAACCGAGTGCGGCCTGCACACCTAGCCTATGAACCCTTCGCCTGTCCTAGAGGTGGCTCAGTTTGAAGTCAGCCCCGGCTCTGAAGCCGCTTTTGAGGCTGCCATCGCGCAAGCCTTTGTCTACCTACAACAGACCGATGGCTATCGGCAGCACCAACTGCAGCGCTGTTTAGAGCACCCTCAGCAATACCTGTTGCTGGTACACTGGGGATCCCTGGAGGCCCATTTGGTTAACTTCCGCCAATCGGAAAACTTTGTCCGCTGGCGCGCCCTCCTCGAGCCCTACTTTGCTCGGCCACCGCAGGTGTTGCATTACCAACTGCTGCCGGGGTTGACCTGATCAGAGGCAGCGCGAGCCTAGGGTTGCGCTGGTGCTGCAAAGCAATGGCGGCCTTCCCAGTCCAGGAGCAACTGGGGTGGGGGGAGTGCTTGCCGACGGGAGCGCAAAGCTCTTGCTACCCTAGTCGAAGGATGGTTTCTTGGTTGGCCAAGGTAGAGGAGGATTTGCTGTGTGAGCAGGTACGGGAGGGATTTCACGCTCTCTCCGATCCGATTCGCCTGCGCGCGCTGCAACTGTTGCGTGGGCAGGAGCTGTGCGTTTGCGATCTCTGCGAAAAGCTGCAGGTAAGCCAATCCAAGCTCTCGTTTCACTTAAAGACCTTGCGAGATGCGCAGTTGGTCAACGCTCGCCAGCAGGGGCGCTGGATCTACTACAGCCTCAACCCACCTCGCTTTCAGCTCTTGCAGCATTTTTTGGATAGCCTAGGACAAGCTGCGCCCTCTGAGGTTGCCGTTCCCTGTGCGGAGGATCCCTAGGTATTTATCCTCGATTGAGGCGCAGGTTGCTTGCCCTGCCGCCCTAGCCCTGGGGGGGGGACGCCACAACCCCCGCTACAGGGCCTACGGCCCGCTGACGTGAAGGAATCTCAAACTGCCTCAGCAGATACTTCCTCCTCAGATTCACCCCCCACCCTGTCTTGGTGAAACCTGACCAGAAGTTTCCGCATCTGAGAAGCCGTCTGCCGACACTCTCGGCGAACAGCTACCTTGACACTCCCACCGCCTAAAGGCGGGGGATTCTTACGCAGTCCACAAAAGAACCCGCAACGGCGTTGTCAAAGCGCCTCTAGACAGTTCCTTAACGCAAAGCCCCAAGGTTCTGCTGACTTTCTTAAGCAGGTTGGCGGCAGCATTCGCCTCAGCCCAGAGGGTCTCCACCCGTCGGGTTTTTCACCATAATTAGGTAGCTCATCTCCATCTAGGAAGCTTGCCTGCGAGCTGTACGCCTCCTCTACCTCAATAAACTCCATGCCATAATGCCGACATAATTGCGCAATACGCTCCTTGAACCGACCTGTTGGAATGAAAACAAAGTTTTGGTTACAGCCTTTTAATTTAAAATAGGGTACAGGTATTCAAGAGGAAGGAGAGAAAGGAATGCCGACTCATTCTTTGGATTTGCGGCAAAGAGTTGTAGCAGCCTATCAGGCAGGTACAGCCTGTTAAGGGCTCAAGGGGTACAATAGCAGCACTTAGCAAACCAACTTCGGAAGGAGGATGGATTGATCAGTAGTAAAGAAGTCTTCACTATCTGCTCCATGCTATATTTCCCAATTCTGCAAAGCTGCCGAGTAAAATGCTTCAACACTGACCACATCATCTCAATGGGATTCAACTCCGGCGCATACACAGGCAGGTATAGGATTCGTGCTCCTGTCCCCCTAATCAATTCCTCAACTTCCCGACTCTTGTGGATATTCAAATTGTCCATAATCACAACCTTCCTCGCATCTAGCTTCGGACATAACTCGCTTCTCAAAAACTCCAAAAAGTCCTCTTTCTTCATCCCACCCTTGATGACACGACAGCCAACTACACCTCTCAAGGAAATAGCTCCAATAACCGTATACTTTTCACCCTTGTATCTCTGACGATAATGATATGACCACGTAAACTCCGAGATACTCTCCGCTCCATTCCCTCCCAGACTCCCGTCTGGTCGATGGCAATCAAATCCTCCGCTGGAATATTCCTGACTTCTTGACTATAAGCTAGTCGTTCCCTTTGCACCTCCTCTTCTTTGACTTTTGCACTGCGGTAGGTCTTTTTTTTAGAGTCATTCCTTGCTTTTTCAAGAAATTATGTATTGTGACGATGCTTACATTGATTCCTAAGCGCTCGCGCAACAGTTCTTGATACTGCCACAGGTAGAAGTCTGGGTGTTCTGTAATAATTGCCATCACTTCCTGCCGATGTTGTTCCAAAATGCCCACTCGCTTGGTGCCTGCTTTCTTAGGGGCTAAATCTTGAGTTTGTTGGTACTGTCGCACCCAGCGGTGTACTGTTCTTTTGGTCACCATGAAGCGTTTAGCTACCTGGCGGATGGAGGTGTTACCTGCCTGGTAGGCTGCTACAACTCTTTGCCGCAAATCCAAAGAATGAGTCGGCATTCCTTTCTCTCCTTCCTCTTGAATACCTGTACCCTATTTTAAATTAAAAGGCTGTATCTACATTGGCGAGTCGGATCACTGACAAAATAAGCTTCTCTACCTGGCTCTGCTGGAGCTGGCTCGTCGGCGGGGCATGGCGGGCGGTACCATGGTGAGAGCCATTGCCAGCTTTGGCCACAACAGTCACATTCGCAGCAGCAACCTTCTCGAGCTTTACACAGATCTGCCCATTTTGGTAACGTTTATCGACACGCCGGAGAAAATCAAGGCCTTTCTGCCGGATGTCAAAAACCTGGTGCGCGACGGTCTAGTTACTTGCCACAGCGTCCAAGTATTCCATCACGCTCCTCAGCCCCAGCCATAGTCCCGATCCCCAGTTGGATTGCCCGTCCTCAGGAGCTGGCTATGTCCGATTCTGCTTGGCGCTTTATCTTCCTCCTCGGGATCGTCAGCCTCTGCGCTGACGCCACCTACGAGGGGGCCCGCAGCATCTCCGGAGCTTTTTTGGGATCCCTGGGGGCCAGCGGCACGGTGGTGGGGCTGGTGGCCGGCGGGGGAGAATTGTTGGCCTATGGGCTGCGCCTGGGCGTGGGCTACTGGAGCGACCGGCTCAGTAGGGATCCCTCTCGGCCCAGTCGAGGGCACTGGCAGCTCACCACCCTGGGCTATGTTGTCAACACGGCGGCGATCCCCGCTTTGGCCTGGGTGGACAGTTGGCCTTGGGCCGCTTTGCTTTTGCTGGCCGAGCGCCTGGGCAAAGGGATCCGCACCCCGCCGCGGGATGTGTTGCTCTCCCATGCGGCTCTGCAGGTGGGCCAGGGCATTGGGTTTGGCCTGCACGAGACCTTGGATCAAATCGGGGCGGTGGGGGGGCCGCTGCTGGTGGCAGGGATGGTTGCCGCCGGCTACGGGTTCCGGGGTGGATTCTTGGCCTTGGGGATCCCGGCGGCCCTGGGGCTGGGGGTGCTGGGGCTGGCCCGATGGCTCTATCCCACCCCGCGCGACTTTGAGCCGGAGCCGGAAACCGCTCCAGCACAAGGCTTTTCCAGGGTCTTTTGGCTCTATCTCATAGCAGCGGCCTGTGTGGCCGTGGGGTTTGCCGACTTTCCCCTCATTGCTTTCCATCTGCAACGACAGTCGGGGAGCGAGGAGGCAGGGATCCCCTTGCTCTACGCCCTGGCCATGGGGGTGGATGCCTTGGCGGCCTTGGGCTGTGGCTGGCTGTTTGACCGCATCCGGCTGGGGAGCCTGCTGGGGGCGGTGGTCCTGTCTGCCGGTTTTGCGCCGCTGGCCTTTTCCGGCAGCTACGGGCTGGCGGTGGTGGGCATAGTGCTCTGGGGGATTGGCTTGGGGGCTCAGGAATCGGTCATGAAGGCGGCAGTAGCCGGCATGGTGGCTCCCCAGGCGAGGGGCTTTGCCTTTGGGCTGTTTACCAGCCTCTACGGCCTGGCCTGGTTTTTGGGCAGCGCCCTGATGGGGGTGCTCTACGATCTCTTCCTCCCAGCTTTGGTCATCTTCTCAGTAGCCGCTCAAGCCGTGGGGGCAGCTATCCTATGGATCCTAATCCTGGGGGAACAGGCTGGGGCCGGGCGATGAAAAAGCCCTGCACCAGGTCCACCCCGTGGTCGCGCACCCACTGCAGCTCCTCTGCCGTCTCGATCCCTTCGGCCAGGGTGACGATCCCCAGCTCTTGGGCCAGCTCCAGCACCTTTTGGGCAATCACCGCCTTGTAGGGATCCCCATCTACGCCGCGAATGAGCTCCCTATCCAGCTTGATGACATCTGGCTGCAACCGGTGCAACAGGTTTAGGGATCCGTAGCCGGCGCCCAGGTCATCCAGCGCCACCCGAAAGCCCGCCTGCCGGTAAAACCGCAAAATCCGCTGCAAATGATCCAAATCGGGGCTGCGGTCGGATTCATTGACCTCAAACACCACCCGTTCTGGCGGGATCCCGGCGCGGCTGATGGCCCAGACAGTAGAGCGCAGGCAAAAGGCTGGGTCGTAAATGGCCGTGGGGCTGAAGTTGATGAACAGATCCCCCTCGAGGCGGTGCTGGGTGGCGGCAGCAATGGCCGTGCGGCGGGCAGCCAAGTCCAGGTGATAGAGCAACCCGGCTTTGCGGGCCGTGGCAAAAAGCAAGTCCGGGCCAATGACCTTGCCCTCTCTGTCCAACCCCCGCACCAGCGCTTCGTGGCCCACCACCCAAGCGGGATCCCGCGCCCGGACAATGGGCTGGAAATAGGTGGTGAGGCGGTTTTCCTTCAACAATTCCAACAACAGCTCGGCTTGGGTGCGGTGGAACAACTGCAGCAACGACTCCACCCGGGCGCAATCTTGCCAGCAGGGATCCCTATCCCCAGGCAAAAACAAGGCGCGGCTGGCCTGCATCTCTTCTTGGGAGAGAACCTCGGCCATTGTCTCCAGGGTCTTCTTGAGGGCCCCCTGGGCAATGGCAACAACTAGGCCAAGGTCTTCCAAAAGTTGAACGGGAACCTCTGTCTTGGCTTCCAGGGCCTGCCAGATTTTCCGGTGGGTATGAGGAGTGGGCAGCCAGAGAAACAAACGCCCTGCCTCCTGCAAAAAGGTGGGCAGAGCTGGGCAGTCAAGACAAGACATGGGGGCTTAGGGAGTAGCCATGCAGGCCCACCGAGGTTACCTATCTTACTTAGCAGTATGTCCCGCCTTCCCGAAAAAAGAAGCCAATCTTACGGAAAGCAAACTGGGAATCCCCAGCGTCAGGACAGGATCCCAATCACAACTCGGCCCCGTTCGCGTTCCGGCCAGCCTTAGAATTGATCCTTCATACCCCGCAGCCGGGCAAAAACCCGCACCGGATCTTGAGCGCCCGTAGCCGCCCGCAAAGCCGGCTGATCCCAGCGCAAAAAAGGATTGGTGCGGCGCTCTTCGCCGATGGTGCTGGGGACAGTTGGGGATCCCGCCTGGCGCAGGGCCACCACCTGTTGGTAGCGCGCCTGCAAGTCGGGGTTGTCCCCATCCACCGTCAGGGCAAACTTGAGATTGTTCAAGGTGTATTCGTGGGCACACCAGACCCGCGTGGCTTCCGGCAACTGCCGCAGTTGATCCAGGGATCCCAGCATCTGCTCCGGGGTGCCCTCAAAGAGGCGCCCGCATCCCCCGGCAAACAGGGTATCGCCGCAGAAGAGATCCCCGCTTTCGGGAAAGTAGTAGGCAACATGTCCCCGCGTATGGCCGGGCACAAACAGCACCTTCGCCTGCCGGCCCGCAAATGCCACCGTCTCTCCCGCCTGCAGCTCCACCGTCTGGCCCGGGATCCGTCCCCGATCCGCCTGGCTGCCGTAGACGACGGCACGGGGGTAGCGGGCCAAAAGTTGCAGGTTGCCCCCCACATGGTCGTGGTGGTGGTGGGTGTTGAAGATGGCCACCAGCTCCGCCCCTAGCTCAGCCAGTTTATCCAGCACCGGCTCGGCCACTGTCGGATCCACCACCGCTGCCGTGGCCGTCTCGGGATCGTGCAGCAGATAGATGTAGTTGTCGCGCAGGGCAGGCAGTTGCAGAATGCGCATAGCCGGCTAGTCCTCAAAAATGGCCTGCTCTACATCCTGGCGGCTTAGCGAATAGGGAAAAGACAGAGTTTTGGTGTTGCCATCAGGATAGGTATAGCGCACCCAAATGCTGGTCTCCTCCAGGCGCAGGCAGGCTTTCCAGCCGGGCCGCTCGCAAAACCACTGCTCCACATCCTGCGGGTCACGGGTGCAGCCCTGATCCTCCAGCCAGCGTTCGATGGCGTGGAGCGGGTGATTGTAGAGAGGCGTAGTTGCAGGAGGCAAAGGCATGGCGAGATGGCGCGCAGAGAAGCCGTCGAACAAAACAAAAGTTAACAACCTATTCCATTCAAGCACCTTATCAATGGGAAGCCCTGAGCGCTTTGTCTTAACCTCATCCACAAGCAACCGGAGTTGGTCAGCCCACCCCACCCTCCCGTAGCCAGGCCAAAGCAACCGCCAACACCAAACACGCCACGAAGGTGGAGCCCATCAGCAGCAGGGCGCAGAGCTCGCCCGCCGAGAGAGGCCGGGTTTCCATGCGCAGCTCCAGAGAATCAGCACCAGGGGATCCCATGTTGGCCGTCACCGCCCGCAGGCTGGCATCGTAGATGGCCCGTTTTGCCGGGTTGCTGAGGACAAGGTAGGCTTCCTGGAGTTCTTGGAAGCAACGAATCGCCACCTCTGGCGCCAGAGGAGAAGTGTCGGGATGGTAGCGTTTGCTCAACTGCCGGTAGGCCCGCCGAATGTCCTCAGGAGAGGCCCCTGGAGACAAGCCCAGCCGCTGGTAGTAGGTAAGAGAGGTCAACGAGCGCATGCAAGTCGCTGAACAGCCAAGACTGGGAGGTAGCAGAACAGCTCTCAAGAGAGCCTGACCCCAATGTAAACCACTCTTCCGGCTATGGGGATCCCTATTCTTCTCCCTCCTCTTCTTCCGACTTGGCTTTGGGGTAGTAGAAGCCGGTGTTGCGACCGCTGAGGATGGCGCGCCCAATGGTCATCGCCCGCTGGGCCTGAAGCTTGGCTTTGCCCAGCCAAACCGCATACCGCCTGCGACTGCGGGCTTTGGAGGTTTTCTTCTTAGGAACAGGCATAGCTTGTACAAAAACACAGCTTTACTAGGCTAACACTGAGTTTGCACGCTCGATCCCAATCTAAACCCGGCCCAATAAAGCGGGTCAAGCTTTTTCCGGCAACTCACAAAGGGCGAGCATCTCTGCTCAGTCTTAACTGTTGAGATCTGTCAACTCCTCTGTGCCAACCTTCTCAATCCCTTCTCCCAATGGCCTTGGAATCGGTAGAGTATAGGACATCTTCTGGGAACAGGCGCCCAGGTGATGCCGGTCACCGCCCCGCTTTTGGGTGCAAGCTGAGAATGGACTGTGGCCACCTCTTCGATTTCGATCTAGGAGATCGCTCAACCATGCGCAGCCTCTCTTCCATTCTGCTGTTCGGGATCCCGCTGCTGAGCTTGGGTTGGATGGGGATCCCGGTGGCTGCCCAATCCACCAATCCGGAGCTGTGCCAGAAGTTTCCCCAAGACCTTCGCTGCAATCTCTCTGCCCCCAGCCAGGTAGGACAAGCGCCTCAACCCACCACTCGCCCGCGCGTTGCGGTTTTGGATTTTGATTTCAGCAGCCTCAGCAATTCCTAAAGCCTGCGCGAGGCATCCCGGGGGGTGAGCGATCTGCTGGTGGATCGGCTGGTGAGAGATGGCACCTTTTCGGTTATCGAGCCCTCGCGGCTGGACGCGATCTTGGCCGAGCAGAACTTGGGGCTATCGGGGCGCTTAGATGCCAACACCGCCGCTCAGGTGGGCCGGATCCTCGGGGTCGATGCTGTGATCCTCGGCAGTGTTACCCAGTTCGATGTGTCGGTGCGCCGTTCTGGGGGTGAGGCGCGGGTCTTGACCCCCTTCGGCAGCTTCCCGCTGGCGGTGGGGGCCGAGGTGGTGGATGCTGATGCCAACGTGCAGCTCAATGCCCGCCTGGTGAGCACCAGCACGGCGGAGATCTTGGCCGTGGTCGAGGGCCGGGGCAACGTCAGCCAGTCGGATAGCACCGTCACGGTTGCCGACTTTGGCGGGGGATCGGCCACCAGCAACGAAGAAAAGCTGCTGGTTTTGGCCAGCCAACAGGCGGTGGAGCAAATTGCCCAGCAGTTGGCCGGTTTTGCCAGTCGCTTAGCGGCCCAGCCCCGCTCTTTGCCGACCGTCGATGCCTGGGTGGCGGATGTCTATGGTAACCAGGTGATCTTGAACAAGGGCAGCAGCGACGGCTACCGCGTGGGATTGATCCTGTCTGTGGAGCGCGTCGTTCGCGAGGTTAAAGATCCGGCCAGGGGGGCAGTCCTGCGCAAATTGACTGAGCCCGCTGGCCAGATCCAACTGACAGAGGTGGATCAGGGATCCAGTGTGGGCCGCATTCTCAGCAGCTCTGGCTTTAAGGTGGGGGATGTGGCCAAACCTATTCAATAAAGCTTCAAGACTTTCAAGATCCCTTCCCTTTGAACCGCAGGTCTACCCGGCGGTGGAGCGGAGGATGTTTTGGAGCTGGCCGGCTGCCGGGATCGAAGCTGGCGCCCGCGGTTGCCGCGACTACCCCTGTCGCATGGACAGGATCCCTGCCTGGGCGGATTTTGGGAAGATAATGGTCTTAGCAAGGCCAGCATGGAACCTGGAACCGCCACCGTCACATTAAGCAGTTTGGCAGGGGGAGAGGATGAAGGCTTTTGTTGCAGGGGCTACAGGAGAAACAGGGCGGCGCATTGTCCAAGAGTTGGTGGGCCGCGGCATCCCGGTACGGGCGCTGGTGCGCAGCCGCGAGTTGGCCGCTCGGGTTCTGCCCCCCGAAGCAGAAGTGGTGGTGGGAGATGTGCTGGATCCGGCCACGCTGGAAGCCGGCATGGAAGGATGCACGGTGGTGCTCTGCGCTACTGGCGCTAGGCCCAGTTGGGATCCCTTTCTGCCCTACCGAGTGGACTACCAAGGCACCAAGAACTTAGTGGATGTAGCCAAGGCCAAAGGGATCCAACACTTTGTTTTGATTTCTTCTCTGTGCGTGTCTCAGTTGTTCCATCCTCTCAACTTGTTTTGGCTGATCTTGGTGTGGAAAAAGCAAGCCGAAGAATACTTGCAAAAAAGCGGCCTCACCTACACCATCATTCGGCCAGGGGGCCTGAAAAACCAGGACAACGAAGATGGCATTGTCCTCTCCAAGGCCGATACCCTCTTTGAGGGCAGCGTCCCTCGCATCAAAGTTGCCCAGGTAGCTGTCGAAAGCTTGTTTCAACCGGCAGCGAAAAACCGCATCTTCGAGATCATCGCCAAGCCCGGCGTTCCCAACCGCGAGTGGAGCGACCTCTTTGCCCTGGCAAGCTAGGTTCTGTGCTGTTAGCCATCAAAGGGTGCCTTATCTGAAGAAAAGTAGCATGAGAACCTTCCCCTTAGGGCTGAGGGCGTTATAATCTCCCCAGCCCTAGCGGAGATCCCTGAGATGGCTGTGCAACTCTTGCCTCAGTGCGAAAACTTACGGGAGCACGTTGAAACGATTCTAAACCTCTGGCAGCAGGATCCCACCCTTTCAGGAAAGCAAGATACAACCCGAATTCAAGCTTCGCTGAGCAAGGCTATTTCCCCAACCTTTGAGATTGTCTTCGCCGGTGCTTTTAGCGCCGGCAAGTCGATGTTGATCAACGCTTTGCTAGAAAGGGAGCTTCTCTACAGCGCCGAAGGACACGCCACAGGGACAGAGTGCTACATTGGCTACGCAGAGCCAAATGCTGAGAGAGTGGTGCTCACTTTTCTCAGCGAGCAGGAAGTGCAAGAACAGATGACCGCCTTCTGCGCTTTCCTAAACTTGGCTCCGTCACTCAGCAGGCTGGAAGACACTGCACTGAATCCCCTGAAGGAGCGTGCTGAGGCTATTATTCAACAGGAGGGAGGTAAAAGCAAGTCAGAGCGGGCAAAGCAGGCGGATGCCCTCCGCTTGTTGATTACAGGTTTCCAGCAGAACCGGGACAAAATTCACCCTACCGAGAACAAAGTCTTCTCGATGGAGCAGCTCAACTTCGGCAACCTAAGAGAAGCTGCGGGTTTTGCCCGGCGCGGCGCCAATAGCGCAGTTTTGCGAAAGGTGGAATACTATTGCCACCACCCCTTGCTGGAAGATGGAAACGTTATTGTCGATACTCCTGGGATCGATGCTCCAGTCAAAGCGGATGCAGAGCGTACTTATCGAAAAATTGCCGATCCGGATACGTCCGCAGTTGTTTGCGTTCTCAAGTGTGCTGCAACGGGTGAGCTGACCAAGGAAGAGACAGAGCTTATTGAGCATATTCAAAGTAATGATAGCATCAGGGATCGGGTCTTCTATGTATTTAACCGGATTGACGAGACTTGGTACAACGCACAACTAAAGCAGAGACTAGAAAACATTATCGACCAGCAGTTTCGTCAACTCCGCGTATTTAAGACAAGCGGCCTTCTCGGCTTCTATGGTTCCCAGATCAAGGCAACTACCCCCGAGGATCGATTTGGACTGGATACGATTTTTTCAGAAAGCATCAAAGAATTGGGTGGTGAGGAAGAAACGCCCCAGTTTGTCAGCGAGTTTAATAAGTACTGCACGTCGGGTAGGCTAGTTGGATCCCCGTTCCGCCCTTCTGTACATGGGTACGACACACCCATAAATAACTACGTTCGGATTCTGAGGGAGTGGGGAAAACCTTTGATTGAGTATATGATTAAAGATAGCGGTATTGAAGACTTTCGGGCTGGGATCACTCGTTATTTAACGGAAGAAAAGCGGCCACAGCTATTTTCCGCGCTGGCCGATGATTTGCAACCTCTCTGCATCGAGATGAGGAAGTCCTATCTAGATCTCTACCGAGACATTGATAGCCAGCCCAAAGAGATTGACAGCATGATTTCCTATGAGCTGACGCTGATCAATCAGCAGCTAGCCAGTATTGGCCGAGAGTTTGACGAGCATATCCAGACAGTAGTCAATAAAGTTATTAACGGAGAAAACAAAGAATTTGAGAACGATTTCCGTAAATTGCAGGCTAGGATGGTACGGAGGCTAGATGAGCTTTTGGATACTTTTTCGTTGGACAATGTTTACAGTCAAGCCGTTCGCATTCGTCCCCGCAACTCCACAGCTCCATTCTTAGCTGTATTGGTCGAAGCCTTTTATTATTTGTCCAACCATCTAGAGGACATCCTGGTAGAATCAGCCAGCACGCTTGTAGAGAACTTCTTTCGTCGCCTTGTTGATGAAGTTCGCAGCTCGAGCTACTACAGGCAGTTGTTTCGCCTACTGGGATCCGATGGGGACTTGGAGAAAAAGCTTCTTTTGGTTAAGGAGGTAACTTTGAGTTCTCTTGTCAATGGTGCCCGAAAAGAGTGCGACCGCTACCTCAGAGAAAGTCCCCGCTTCTACGACGAAGGAACATTCTCGATCTACCAGTTTCGAGAAGTCCTAAAGCAAACCAGCCAATCTTATGACATCTCTGCTATTCGCGACGCAGAGCCTGGAATCCGACAATTACTTAAGCTTGACTTCGAGCCGAAAATTAACCAGACAGTGCGTTCTAGCTTCCGACAAGAGACCAACAATACTCTAAAAACTCAGCTATTGCCGGTTGCCAAGCAAGTAGCCGATGAGATTTTGCAAAAGTACCCAGAAGCAAAGCAGTTCATGGAAGCAACTCTCAGAAAAGAGGCTGAAGAGAAAATTGCGCTTAACCAACAGCGGCTGAAAGAACTGGAGGCAAGCATAGACAAGTACAACCAAGCTGTTTCTGGGATCAACCTCTGCTTGCAAGCTTTGGGCCTCAATCGCGAGATGCTGCCCTTGATTACTCGTCCTGAACCTTCCTCTGTTGGTGAGTCAGTTCAAATTTTGGCAAGTCTTCCTGAACAGCAAGTAGGTGAAAGCAGTGCAAGCGAAGCAGTCGCTCTTGGTCGTTCTACACCCATAGACGAGAGTTTTCCAGAGTTGGATAGCATTCTCGATGATTTGAGATAGAGCGGCTTGTCTTTGTTTTTGGCCTTTCACTTGATCCAGATAAAGTCATGGGATCCAAATCGATACCTCTACAGCAGCACCCAGAAGGGATCCTCTCTGTAAGGGAGAAAACTTTCAAGGTTGCCAACTTGGTCAAAGCAGCCCAAGAGGACTTGACCAAGAAAGAAGAGCTGCATCGCTTGTTCATTGCGGCCTTGAGATCCTCAGGGATCCTGCCGCCGGAAGACTTGCTCAACATTGCCAGTAGCCTTCTTGCTCCCAAGCCAGAAGAAAAATTGTTGCAAGAAGCGAAGTGGTTTGGGCAGGGACTTGCTTGTCAGCTCTTGGTGCCAGGCAAGAAGGATTGGGAAAAAGGCAGAGTCAGATTGCGGATCATTGTAGAGTTTGAGCCAGAGGATACAGGCTCAGAGAGCAGCAGTGGATCCCCTCTGGATGACCTTCGCGAAAGTGAGAGCTAGCCTAAGCCAGAGAGACATAGAGGGGGTTGGGCAAGTGTCAAGTAATGATCAATCTCAGGAGTGCTTTGTTGAGCTAGATATTTTCCAAAATACTGTCATTGATATAGGAGGACGCCTAATCTACTCGCAAGAGTTTGCTCAGGTGTACTCAGAGATTGTTTATGAGAGTATCAGATCCTACTTATCCAGCAAACTTAGCGAAAAGGGAGTCTCGATTCTATGGAGCAACTTGAACGGAATAACTAACGTGAAAGGAATTCCTGCTAAACTCTTACGTCCTGGCTCACCGTGGATTGTTGTCTCTATGTCTTGAGGTCGATAAGATGACAAAAACATCCATTAATCTTAGCCAACTGGGAGACGGAGTTATCACTTTTATCAACAAGAACAATAAGCAGAAAGTCTACATGATTTCCAAGCTTTGCGATTCTATCAATTCTTATTTCCTGAAGTTTGACCAAATGGGAAGAGGACTAGACAGTCACTTGAGTTCGTCTGAGATACAAACAGGTATTCCTCATGAAGATCAGGTTCATTTTTTCCATAAAGGAGTTCCATGCTCGATTCTTTCTCCTAAAACTAACGGTTGGCAGACCGGTAGAGTAAAAGTAAGAGTAGAAGTTACGATTGACTTTTATCCTGACAATCCTGAATTTCTGATAAAAGAACCCGACCAAGAGATATTAGAACCTCTAGATGAAAAGTCTCCACTGGACGATCTTCGCAGTATGGATGAATAACGATGAAAGAAAGAAAATCCGGCGAAAGGATTCTAATTCCAGCAGCCGTGCGGGAGTATGTTTTCCAAAGAGACGGCTTCCGTTGTCGCGGTTGCGGAAAGTCGCCCCCAGAGGTTCAGCTTCAGATCGATCACATCATCCCCATTGCCCAAGGGGGCAGCAACGACATCAGCAATCTGCAAACGTTGTGCAAAACCTGTAACCGACGCAAAAAGGATCGACGGGATCCCCGCTTTCGCCGTCACTTTGACTGGTAAGTTCTTAATCCTTTGCCCATTTTCTCTCTACAAAGCAGGAGAGCTTTCTGCCGCAAAAATAATGCTAGACAATAGGCGGGAAGCTGGAAAACGGCATTCGGGTCAGGACTCCCGGCGCTGAGCCGACTTCAACTTCCAGCCCCTCGGCAGGATTGAATTTAGTGCGCACGTATCCCAATCCCAGGTACCCTTGCGAAGTCAAGCCCGCGCTGGTCAGTAAACCAATCTTTTCCCCCTGCCGCAAAATCTCTGTGCCGGGCTGAGCCTCTCCTTGAAGGCGGATCCCCCACAAAGTTTGCCGAATGCGCCGGTAGGTTACCTGCTTGGCCAAGACTTCCTGGCCGATGTAGCACCCTTTGGAGAGGGAAATGGCATGCCACAGGCCGGCTTCCAAAGGGTTGTAGTCGGGGGTCAGCTCGCGGTCGGCGGCAGGGCGACCGGCCTCTAGGCGCAGGGCTTCCCAAAGTTCAGGTGAGGCCAGCTCTGCTCCAGCTTGGATCAGATAGTCGACAAGGGCAGCTTTGTGTTCGCTAGCCCCCCAGAGGGTAAATCCTGGCTGGGCGAGGCCGCTGCCGCAGGCCAAATGGACGGGGATCCCCTGGATCTCTACCTGGCGGTGCTCATACAGTTTTGTCGGGATCCCTTCTGCAGCCACCCCCTTCTCCAAAAGGGCCTGGCTCTGGGGGCCAATTAGCCCAAAGGCAAAGGTCTGCCCGGTCACATCGGCTAGCTGGGCCCCGCGCACAAAGGGCAACATACGCCCCAGGCTCTGCATCAGCAGGCTGCGCCGCTGCGGCGAAGTCCAAATCCAGCAGGCCTCCTCTTCCACGTAGACCGTGGCCAGATCTAGGATCCCTGCTGTGGGGGTGACAAATACCGTATCTGCCCCCTGGCCGGGCTTGAGAGCCTTGAGATCCTGAGTACTCTGGCTGTGCAAGTAGTCCAAGCCAGGGGATCCCTGCAGGCGCAGGCGGCCCCACTCGGAGCGATCCAAGAGCAGGGATCCCCTCTGCGCGGCTTGCTCTTGCGCGGTCAAGGTGGTGTGAACAGCAGAAATAGCAGACATCGCTCACCCCAGGGGTGCTCTTTGGTTTTCTTCCCTACCCTAGAATAGGCTAGTTCACCCTAGCGCCTGTGGCAGATCCTTGGCGTACTGACTGTGATCGAGGTTGAGGTTCACCAACAGTTGCGACAGCTTTTGCGGCAGTCTCCCGAAGCCGTGTGGCCCCATCAGTTGACAATGGCCCGCATGGTGGCACGGGGATTGCGGTTGGGTCGCAGCACCTTGATTCAGGTGCCCGCCGGGGGCCAGCACCGCCTCAGCTATCTGCTGCCGGCGTTGATGTGGCCGAGTGCCACGTTGCTCTGTGCCACAGTGTCCGTGCAGGCGCAAATCTTGGGAGAAGAGATCCCTTGGCTCCGGCAGACCCTGCAGTTGCACAAGCCCGTCCTGCAAAAAGACCGTTGGCCGGATCCCGATTTTCAGGGGTTGCTGCTGGTGGATCCCCTGGACTGGCTGCGGGCTCGCTTGAGGGGAGCAGAGATGCCGACTGGGATCCCTCTCATCCTGGACGGAGCCGAAGACCTGGAAGAGTGGGCCTACCAGGCGCTGACGGTCACCCTGGAAGCCAGTCACTGGCAGCAACTGCGGCAGATCTTCCCTGCCGAGGCGGAGCGGCTTTCCCAGGCCCAGGTGAATTTAGCCCTGCAGCTTTTGCGGCGACCGCTTTCTCGCTGCCTCCTGCAGGCAGATGAACAGGCTCACCTGGAGGCAGCGCTGTCTTTGGTGGTGAGCTACGCCGGCTGGCTGCCGGATCCTTGGGATCAGCTCCGCCAGCGGCTCTGCGCCGAGGGGGATCCCGCTTCCCGCTGGGTTTGGTGGGCGGAAACTGACCGCGAGACCGGTCGCCTCACCCTTTACCACAGCCCGGCGGCTCTACACGAGTGGCTGGCGCCCATCTGGGCCACTCAGCCGGTAGTGATCATCGGCGAGGCCCTGGACCTGGATCGGCAGGCGGAGGCCTATCGTTGGCGCCTGGGCTTGCCAGATCTGACGCCCTTGCGCTTCAGCTCAGGCGAGGATTGGATCCGTTCCGGCGGGGAGCCCTTGCCGAGCCTTTCCCTCTACTTGCCGCGGCTGCCCTTGCCCAACAGCCCCCTCTTCCGGGAGCACCTGTTGCAGGAGCTAAGGAGCCTGATCCCGCAGGTGCAGGGCTTTGTGGTGGTGCTGGTGTCGGATCAACCTCTGCAGGTACAGGTGGGGGCTGCTTTGGCTGCCGAATTTGGCTCGCGGGTGCGGGTAAACAGCCTATTTCCCGGAGAAAAGGGCATTTTGGTCTGCGACTGGCCCTACTGGCTGCAGCACAAGGCCAGCCTGCCCTGTCCGGAACTGCTGGCCATTGCCACCTTGCCCTTTCCCTCGATGGAGGATCCAAGGGTGGCCGGACGGGTGCAGTATCTGCAGCGCACCCAACAGGACTGGTTCCGCCAATACCTCTTGCCAGTGGCGGCCAGCCAATTGCAGCGGGCTGTTGCACCTCTGCGACAAGGCGCAGAAGCAGGTGAAGCCTCCGGCTTGCCCACCCGCTGGGTGGCGATTTTGGATAGCCGCATCGTTGCCCGCAGCTATGGCGTTGCCCTCCTCAATGCCTTGGGGCCAGCCCTGCGCATCCAGCAGCGCAGCCAATTGTTCGTTTAGGGATCCCCTTGCCCCCAGCCCCTCTCCCTCAGGGAGAGAGATAGGCAGATTTGTATCCTAGAGAGCTAAAGCCAACAGGGATCCGGGCTATCCTGAGTTCAGTCTGCTCTCAGCTTCCTCTTCAGAAACCATGACCAGTCCTGCTCTCAGCCCCGATACAGAACGGCGCGCCCAAGCGGTTTGGAAGCCGTTGCGCCAGGCCATCGTGGAAAGCTCGGGCTTCCGCGGATGGCTCCAAGGACGGGAACTGCCCAGCCAGGAGGCTGACCTGGATCGTCTGGTACATCGCTACCTGGAGCAAACCCTCTCTCACCTGGCCTACTAGGTTCCCCACAGCAGCAACCAGAAAGGTAGGGTCAGCAGGGCCGCCACGTAGCCTAGGGCCAAGGCTGTTGCTGTTAGCTCCCGATCCAAGTCGTATTCCTCCGCCAGCACCAGGGTGGCAATAGCAGGAGGCATGCCGGTCTGCAAGACCAGCACCAGCTTGGCCAAGGGGGGATAGGGGGTCAAGGCTAACCCCAGGCCCACCAAAAGGGGCAGGACAACAATTTTGATGAAGAGGGCCGCGGCGGCGGGGCGAAAGGATCCCCAGTGCGGCACTTGGGCCAGCCGTATGCCCAAGAGGAGCAAACTCAAGGGAATCGTGCTCCAGGCAAAGGCAGTTAGCCCTTGATCAAGCCATTCTGGGAGAGGGGAGCGAGCGGTGGCCAGGCCGACAAAGAAAGCCCAGAGAGTGGGGCTGCTCAGGACTCGGAGCATAGCCTGCCGGGGAGGGATGAAGGAAGCGCTGTAGCGGCTGCCCACCCACACTCCCAGCCCGTAGGCGGTCAAGAGGGTGCCCAACAGGTCGTAAAACAAAGCCCAGCCAAAGTAGGCGCTCCCGCCCACCGCCAGACAGATGGGGTAGCCCAAATAGCCGGTATTTCCCAAGGTGGCCGTCAGATAGAAACTCCCTCGCCGCCCCCTGCTCCAAAGCCAGGGATCCCCCTCTTTCTTCCCCTGCCAGGTGTGGTGCTGCCACTGCAGCCAGGCACTGGCCAGGGCATACCCTAGCCCTGTGGCCAGCCAGCAGACCAAAGGGGCCGCCCAGAGCTGGCCAGAGAGGTCCGCCGTCTGCATAAACCCAAGGGTGCCCAGGGGAACCCCCACCCAAAACATGAAGCGGCCCAGCGCTTGGGGATTTAGCCAATGGCGCCAGGGGGGAGGTAGCCCTCTCTGCAGGACAAACCCCAGCAGCGTCCAGCCCAGCAGGGGGAGGTAGACCTGAAAAAGAGTGGTGAGCACGCCTTCTAGAAGCCAAGGGGAAGGGATCCCTGCGGAGGGGTCTGCGGCTGTTCGCGCAGGGCAAAGATGCGCAGGATCACCTCCTCCACGACGCGGTCGGGGGTGGAGGCACCGGAGGTAATACCAATCTGTACTGGCCCGTCGGGCAGCCACCCTTCTGTAACGATTGGGTCTTGGTGGAGGGGCTTGTGGCGGATGCGGTTGGGCGGTTGGATGCAGTCGGGGCCGTCAATGTGATAAGAGGGCAGCCCTTTCGAGAGGGCAATTTCCTGCAGGTGGGTGGTGTTGGAGGAGTTAAACCCGCCGATTACCACCACCACGTCCAAGGGCCGCTCCAGCAGCTCGAACATGGCGTCCTGCCGTTCTTGGGTGGCGTTGCAGATGGTGTTAAAGCTCATGAAGTGCTTGTCCAGCTCCTGGGGGCCATATTTGCGCAGCATGGTGGTCTCAAACAGCTTGGCAATGGCGCGCGTTTCCCCTTCCAGCATCGTGGTCTGGTTGGCGATGCCGATCCGCTCCAGATCCCGATCCGGATCGAAGCCGGGAGATGTGGCCTTGCCGAAGCGGCGCCGAAATTCCGCCGCATCTCCGCCGTGCAAAATGTAGCGGGCGACCCATTCCGCCTCTTCCAGGTTCAGCACCACCAGATATTTTTGGGCAAAGGAGCTGGTGGCCACGGTTTCTTCGTGGTTGTACTTGCCGTGGATCACAGAGGTGAATTGAGCGGCGCGGTGCTTGTCCACCTGGTTCCAGACACGGGATACCCAGGGGCAGGTGGTATCGACGATCTCGTTGCCCTGCGACCGGAAAAACTCCATTTCTGAGACACTTGCCCCGAAGGCAGGCCAGATCACCACGTCCTCAGGCCGGATCTGGGAAAAGTCTTTCTTGCCGTCCGGGCCTTTCTCCACAAAGCGGATCCCCATCTCCTGCAGGTGGCGGTTGACCAGGGGGTTGTGGATGATCTCGTTGGTGATCCAGATCTGGCGATCCGGAAAGCGGCGCCGCGCTTCGTAGGCATATTCCACCGCCCGTTCCACCCCCCAGCAGAAGCCAAAGGCCTTGGCCAGATGGATGGTGATATCCCCCTGCCGATAGCAGTAGGACTGGGCGCGGATCTGCTCCACCAGGGGGCTTTTGTAGGTGGTTTGCAGCTCCCGTTGGGCCTGATCCTTGTGCTCTTCAAACCCTTTGGCAAAGTAGTTGCTGGAGCTGCGCAGGGCCTTGCGCAGGGCGCGCGGATCCTGGGGGGAGCTAGCCGGGGAAGAGGGTTGGGAATGAGGCATGGTTGTCACTCGGGCTGTGCACCGCTAACAGCAAAGGGATCCTCTCTCAGCTTACGCCCTGTCTTGAGTGCGTGGGTCACTCCGGCGGCAGGACAGCCCACAAAAATCTGAAGGGATCCCAGACTCGATCGGCAAGAGCCAGGGCGGCTAAGGCAGCGGCTGATCTTGCCTTTCCAGTTGCTGCAGCCGTTCCTGGAGCTGACGGGCAGTCAGGGAGAAGCTGCGCCCCGGCCAAAGCAAAGAGCCCAGCCCCGCCGTCAACAGGCCCAGGCCGATGGCCACGGCGATGAGCAATCCCAAGGGCAGCTCCACCGAGCGCCAAATTAAAAAATGGACGGTCAGGGGGGTGGGGTTTTGTCCGGCCAGGACTGCCACTCCCAAAGCCAGCAGCAGAGTCAAGAGCAGGTTAAATAGCAAAAACATAGGAAAGCCGCTTGCACCGGTTCTATTCTGCCTTGTTTGCCGAGGGAGCAGACCAGGGCTGTACTGTGCCATCGGGTAGGATGGCTCCGCTCAGGTCAGCGCCAATCAGCACCGCTCCCCCCAACTTGGCTGCGCTCAGGTCAGATCCCTGCAGTTGGGCGCGGGTTAGCTTGGCCTCCCAGAGGTAGGCTCCATGGAGATTGGCCTCCCGCAGGTCGGCAAAGCTAAGGTCAGCGCCGATCAAGTTGGCTTCCCAGAGGTTGGCGCCGCGCAGGTTTGCCCCTATGAGGTTGGCGGAGCTGAGATCGGCTCCCCGCAAATCGGCTTCCTGCAAGTTAATTCCACTCAGCTTGCTAAAGGAGAGGTTGGCCCCTCTCAGGTTTGCCCCCTGCAGCATGGCGCGCACCAAGTCTACGCCCACCAGGTTGGATTCTTGAAAGTTGCGCTCGCCAGCAGCGTAGCTTGCCAGTAGCTCCTCGGCAGTGCTCACTCGGGGCATAGGGAATACCCCCCTTCTCAGCTTGTGCCAGCAACCCTTAGGGCTAGTCGGGGTGTTCGTGACCTAAGGCTATGTTAGCCAATATACTCGCTGCTTAGGTGTCTTCCGCTGCCTGGAGCGTTTGCTTGGCCACCTTTTCGATATGCAGCTCCAAGTAGCCGGTGGCTGGATCCAGTTGGCGGGAGAAGCGGTACTCCAGGCTGTCGGCGAGGACAACTTCGGCGGTGGTGTAGATGAGGCAGCCAGGGCGCAGGTGCCCTCCCCAAGTTCGGCCCTGGGCATTGGCAACGGCAAGGTGAAGATGGACGCCGTCCGGGCAGAGGGATCCGCTCAGGGACAGGATCTCCAGGGGCTCGGCCAGCAGGCAATCCTCGGTTTGGTCGGCCAGGCGCAGGGTGGCTTGGCGGAGGCTGCCAACGGCGCTGAGAACAAAGCCTGCCTGCAGGGGTTGTTGGCGGGCAAAGCGCTCCAGCTCCTGCTTCAGGTCTTGTCCGGGCAAGAGGCGCAAGGGGTAGATGCGCAGGGATCCTGGGGGTAGAGGCTGGGGGCGGCTAGCAGCGGAGATCCCTGGTCGCCAGCCCGGCTTGACCACCGGGTAAGCGCGGGCGATCACCAGGCAGTCGTCGGGCACAGGGTAGCGGGCAGGGATGGTGGAACCGGCGGCGATGGTGACATCGGATCCTATCTTGAGGGGAGCCACCAGTACCGAGTTGGCCCCTGTCTTGCTGCGATCGCCGATTTCCGTGAAGTGCTTCTGCTGGCCGTCGTAGTTGGCAATAACCGTGCCGGCGCCGATGTTGACCTGGGATCCCAGCTTGGCATCACCTAGATACGCCAGGTGGGCGGCATTGGTGCGGGGTCCAATCTGGGTGTTTTTGACTTCCACAAAGTTGCCGATGCGGCAGCCGTCGCCAATGCAGCTGTTGGGGCGGATGTGGGCGTAGGGCCCTACCCAGACGTGGTTGCCGATCTGGCTGTGGCTGACCACCGAGTAGAGGATGTGGCAATCGGAGCCGATGGTGCTGGACTCAATCCAACTGCCCGGCCCCAGACGGGTGCGCGGCCCAATGCGGCAGGGTCCTCGCAGATGGGTTTGGGGTTCGATCACCACATCGGGGGCCAATTCCACCGTCTCTTCCAGGCTGACGCTGTCGGGATCCACGAAAGTTACCCCCGCCTCCATCCAGGCCTCTTTGAGGCGCTCTTGAAGAATCTGGTGGGCCTGGGCCAACTGGCGGCGGTCGTTGATGCCGACGATTTCCCGCGGATCCTCAGCGTCCAGGGCGATGGCTTTCTCCAGCAGTTTAACTGCGTCGGTGAGATAGTACTCCTGCTGGGCGTTGCTCCGCCCTAAACTCGGCAGCACCCGTGCCAGGGCCGGCCAATGGAAACAGTAGACGCCACTGTTGACGCGGCGATTTTGCCGCTGGGCCGGGGTGCAGTCGCGCTCTTCCACCAGCTCCAGGATTCGCTGCTGGGCGTCGCAAAACACCCGCCCATAGCCATAGGGATCCGCCACCTGAGCCGAGAGCAACGTCACATCCGGCTGGACTTGGCGGTGGCGTTCTAGCAGGGCCTGCAGGGTTTCCACCCGCAACAGAGGCACATCCCCGTTGACCACCAGCAGATCCCCCTGAAAGTCGCCTAGAACAGGCAAAAGCTGCTGCACCGCATGTCCGGTGCCCAACTGCTGGGCCTGCTCTACAAACTCGACGGGATACTCTCGCAGAGTCTGTCGCACCTGCTCCTGTTGGTAGCCCACGATCACCAGACAGCGCTGGGGCTCCAGAGCCAGCACTGTGCGCAGCAGCCGCTCGATCAAAGACAAGGATCCCAGCTTGTGCAGCACCTTGGGCAATTGCGACCGCATGCGGGTGCCCTTGCCCGCTGCCAGGATCGCCACCGCTAGCTCCCGCTCCGCCATTTTTTGCTTTCCATCTGCCCCCATCAAGTATAGGCGGAAGGCGCTTGGAGCTTGGGTTCTCTCTCCCTCTGCCAAGGACTTGGAAACTGCGCTAGCCTGGTGGCAGGTGTAGGTAGGGCAGAGCATGGCCGAGGGCCGAGAGGCGCCCCCACCGCCACGCCAGCGGCTGGTTCGCGAGGCAGCCGGTTGGTTGGCAGTGCTGGGGGTGGTGATCCCGGGATTGCAGCGCTTCTACATGGGCCACAAGCGCTGGGGGTGGGTGTACTTGCTGGTGGGGCTGATGGTGTGGGTTCCCTCTCTTCCCCTGCAGATCCTCAGCTATGGGCTGCGAGCTCTCTGCTTGCTGGAGGGCCTGTGGTTGCTCACCATGACCAATGAGGACTTCGATTTCCGCTTCAACCGGGATCTCCTCGAGCTGGAATGGACCAGTGCGAAAAGTCGGGAAGTCCGGGATCCCGAGCAGCAGTTGGAGATCCAGTGGAAGCAGGGCCTGCTCACCCGCGCAGAATATGAGGAACGCCGCCAACACCTTCGGGGGCATCCCAAAGGCCACTAGAG
Source organism: Synechococcus sp. W60.3 (assembly GCF_047502615.1). NCBI lineage: Bacteria > Bacillati > Cyanobacteriota > Cyanophyceae > Synechococcales > Synechococcaceae > Synechococcus > Synechococcus sp. W60.3. Next base: position 38,027 of record NZ_JANSHJ010000006.1, read on the forward strand.
GTTGACCAAGAAAACTGGGTACAAGCCCCGCCCTTTAGGGCGGCTTTTGCTAGACTGCAACAGTCGCTCCATCCATTCATAAGAAGAGTGCAGCGTGCAGTCAAACGTATCTGGGCTCCGGCCCAGTAGTTGGGGTTATGGCATCCCCCATAGGGCTGAGGTTCAAACCTCATGCTCTTTCGCCTACGGCGGCGCGGAGCGCTTTGTAGCTCAGCCGGCAGGATTCATCCTGCTGTCTGAGAAAGAATCCTTGTCCTTTAGGGCAGGGAGAATGTCAATTTCGCGCTTTGGTTAACGACCTCATGCCCTCCCCAAAGGCAGGACACAACCGCGGGCCGCGCACACGGGGCCATTTGCAGAGCCTGCAAAAGTGCGGTTTGCGCTGGCTGAAGCTATAACTGGAAAGTGGCCAATGTGCTGGCACCCCCTTGGGAAGGTTCCTGGCTGACGCTTCGCTTTGTCTGGAGGATCTAGTGGCCATGTACAACAACCGTCGTGGTTTTCTGCGCTGGATAGCGCTTGGCTTGGGCGCGCTAGTGGGCCTGCTGCCTGCTTTGACGCGGCGCCGTTTCGACCGGGCCCTTGCGCAGGGCGCCCCTGCTAGTTCTAGAGCCGCCGAGCCAAAATTTGTGAAGGTTGCAACCCTTGCTGATCTGGTGAAAGGTCCCCTCAAGGTGAAAAACGCCTTTGGCAACAACACTGCCACGCTGTGGCTGGTCAAGAATCCCAAAAAAGCGGACTCGGTACTGGCTCTGGACGCAACCTGTCCCCACGAGGGCTGCGAGGTGGACTGGCGGGGCAAGAACTTCGTCTGCCCCTGCCATGGCGCAGCTTTTGCTGCTGATGGCAGCCGTATTCGCGGCCCAGCCTATGCCAACCTAACTGCCTACAAGGTTAAGGTCGAGAAAGAGGAAATCTTCGTGTCTAGAACCTGATCCCCCCCTCAGGGATTAACCCAGCTCAGCAAGGGGTTGGGCCGGAAGGCTGCATGGGTCGTCTTTACCGCTTCCTGTTTGTCTCCACCCCCGTTGGGCCTCTTGGGTCGGGGGCGGGCGGCGGGGTGGAGCTCAACCTTGTCAACTTGGCGCGTAGCCTGCTTGAGAGAGGGGCCCAAGTGCGCGTGCTAGCGCCTGAGGGATCCCACAGTGCCGACTTGCCGGAGGGAGTTATCGAGACCGTCCCAGGCCTCCCCCCGCCCTATGCCCAGAGCCAGCGCCGCGACCAGCCGGTCTGTTTTTCCACCCCTTCTCTGGTGGCCAACCTGTGGCAGCGAGCTGCCCAACTGCAGGAGCAGTTTGAGCTTATCGTGAACTGGAGCTACGACTGGCTCTCGTTCTACCTGACCGATTTTTTCCGCACGCCGGTGGCCCATATCCTCAGCATGGGATCCCTCAGCGATGCTGTGGATCAGGTCCTGGAGCACATTGCCCACCGCTACCCAGGTCGGCTGGCGGTGCACTCGCGAGCCCAAGCCCAGACTTTTGCCTTTGCCCGCGCCCAGATGTCGGCAGGCCGGGATCCCTTTGTCTATTTGCCCTGTGGCGTCGACCTCAGCCGCTACGAGTTTGTGCCCAAGGGGAACGGATCCCTGTGTTGGATTGGCCGCATTGCCCCGGAAAAGGGCCTGGAAGACTGCGCCGCCCTAGCGGAGAAGACGGGAAGGCCAGTGCTGATCCTGGGCCACCTGCAAGACCCGGCCTACTGGCAGCAGATTCGGGAACAGTACCCACGGGCTCAATTGGACTACCGGGGGTTTTTGCCCACCTCCCAGCTGCAGCGGCTCTTGGGCCAATGCTCGGCCTTGATCATGACCCCCAAGTGGGTGGAAGCCTTTGGCCTGGTGGCGGTGGAAGCTTTGGCGTGCGGTGTGCCCGTGATCACCTACCGTCGCGGCGGGCCGGCGGAAATTGTCAGCGATGGAGAAACTGGCTGGGTGGTAGAGCCGGACGATGTGGCGGCCTTAGCAAGGGCCGTAGAACACTTGGATTGCATCGACCGCAGCCACTGCCGACACCACGCAGAACAGCACTATTCCCTCCAGGGCATGACAGAGCGGTTTTTAGCCTGGAGCAAGCAAATTGGCCGGGATCCGATCCCGGCAGCCCGCTAGAGAAGAGACGGGCAGTGGTACTATTGGATTTTGATGCCTGGGGCCGGCTGACCAGCCCACTCACGCCAACACTTCGACTTACGACGGGGAAACCACCATGACAACGGAGAAAGGATCTGTTGCGCTAGCACGACCAGAGGTTCGTCGGCGGTCACAGGTTCTGGGAACGCAGGTGATTAGCCAAGCCAATGGGGCCTGGCTCGGAGTGGTTAGCGAAGTTTGGGCAGATCTGGAAGCTAGGCAGGTCCTGGTGCTGGGGGTGCTGGAAAGAGCCTTTGCTGGATCGCCCCGTTTACTAGAGCTGCAGCAGGTCACAGCCCTAGGGCAAGACGCTATCCTTGTCCCCAGCGATGAAGTCTTCGAGGACTTGGAGTTGGAGGGTCTCAGCCGGGTAGTCGGCAGCGAGGTGATTACCGAAGAAGGGATCCGCCTTGGAAAAGTCAAAGATTTCGAATTCAACTCCGTCTCCGGCCTAATCACCGGTTTGATCCTCTCCAACCTCGGCCTGACCTTTTTGCCCGGCTTTATCCTCAGCACCTACCTGCTCTCTGCTGATGAAATCGTCTCCATCGGCGGCGATCGCCTCATCGTAGCCGATGGCGCCGAAACCCGCCTAGCCCAACTGACCAAAGGGATCTTGGAAACCCTCGGCCTGGGCAAGCCCTCCTGGCTGGTCGACACTGGCTCCGCCCCCGCCCTGCCCAGGGCCGTTGATGAACCTGCCGTCGAGGAAAACTACGAGGAAGTATACGACGAAGAATACGAGGGCGAAGAAGAGGAATATCCCGAAGCAGAGCCTGAACCCCAGGCCGAGGCGGCGCCTCCTCGTCGGCCCGAGCCTGCTCCTGCTGCCGAGCAGCCAGAATGGGAGCAAGAGTACGTCAAAGCAGAAACCCCCCCTTCCGAGCCAGCTCCTGACTCTGCCCCGGCCGCTCCCAGCTCCCCTTTGGATAGGGACCCCTGGGAGGAGAATACCGGGGAGCCAACCTGAGCTCTGAGCCCGGCTTCGCTCCTCTCTCCCAAAGTGACGGCCTAGGGGTGACCCCATGTCAGCCGGAGCGCCTGAGCCTGAGAACTCTTCCTGGATTGGAAAAAACCAGACTGACCGGACAGTCGCCGCAAAAAGTCGGCAAAGGCGTGAGTTTTCCCTGCTCGGGGATCCCCTAGGTTGGCAGGGCAGGATCGGCCTCGGCCAAAAAGCGCAAAGCCACCGATAAAAAAGCTTGCGGCGCTTCGATGTGGGGAAAAGCAGCCCCTGGCAGTCGATAGATCGGCACCTCTGGGCGCAAGGCACGATACCGCTCCGCCTGTTTTGATCCAGTAAGGCGGTTGTTTTCTCCCCAGACCAGAGCCATCGGCTTGTCCACCACGCGAAAGTCCTCCTGAATGGGCAAGTTAAGCTTGCCGGTCAAAAAAGAACGGGGGGCAAATTGGGCCCCCGCCTGGTGGGCCGCCTGATAGTAGTAGTCCACCACCGCCTCATCCAGAGCGTACCCAGGGGAGAACAGGCTCTGCTCCGTAAATAGACGTACACTCCAGGGGGTGGTGATGACGTTGTAAAAGGCCAGCCCCAAAACCGGCAAGCTGAGAAGACCATACACTGCCTCAGCCAAAGGGATCCCTAGCGCCTCGGGGACAAGGCTGTTGTCTCCTAGAGGGGCGATGAGCAGCAGCTTCTGCCAGTGCTGAGGCTGCAGCCGGGCCGAGCGCAGCACAAACCCTGCCGAGAGAGAATTGGCAATGGCGTGGCAGGGGCGCCCGATCACCTGGCCGACAAAATCCCCGATCATCCGGACATATAGGTGGCCGGTGTACTCCAGATCGGGGCGCTCCGAGTTGCCCCAACCCAACAAATCCAAAGCGTAAACCTGATAGTGCTGGCCCAACTCCGCCATCACGGCGCGAAACTCGTAGCTGGAAGAGCCGGCCCCGATGCCGTGCAGCAGCAACAAGGGCTGGCCGGATCCCGCAACCTTGTAAAACAGACGGTGGCCGCGCCAAAAATAGTGCCTCTCCTCCCCCGGCAAGAGGCTGGGCAGAGGCTGGGTTCGAGAAGCGATCCAGGCGTTGAGCACGGCCAGGGCACTTACCCCGCCGGCCGCAACCCAGAGGCCGGTTTTGAGAACTTGGCTCAGCTCCTTCATGCTCAGCGGCCCCAGCTAAGGCCAGACGGCTACTTTTTCTTGAGGCGGTAAGTGATGCGCCCTTTGTTCAGGTCATAGGGGCTGAGCTCTACCTTGACCCGGTCGCCGGGCAAGATCTTGATGTAGTTGCGGCGAATCTTGCCGGAGATGTGGGCAAGGACGTTAAAGCCGTTGTCCAGGTCCACCCGGAACATGGCGTTGGGCAAGGACTCGGTAACCACCCCTTCCACTTCAATGGCGTCTTCTTTAGACAAGGAACCCTCCTTAAAAAACAACACAACAGAAATATCGATAGGAAACCCGCCCTGTTAAGAGCGAGTTAAGAGCCGAAACAATACTCCACCTCTTCTATCCTAGCCGTTGCCGCCCTTCAGCAAGGGATCCCTAGGACTGAAAAGGGGTGCGATCCGTCAAAATCTCAGCCCCAGAGTCCGTGATCAAGACCGTGTGCTCAAACTGGGCCGACCAAGAGCCGTCCACCGTCACCACCGTCCAGCCATCCGAGAGCACCCGCGTGGCCTCTCCCCCTGCATTCACCATCGGCTCGATTGCCACCGTCATGCCGGAGCGCAGCTTGGGATTGGGAAGGTCGCGGGTGCGGTAGTGGGGAAACTGCGGCTCCTCGTGCAAGTTGCGCCCCACGCCGTGGCCGACGTACTGCTTCACCACGGAGTAGCCCCGCCCCTGGATGTAGTCCTCGATGGCGCCTGAGACATCCTGCAGCCAGACGCCGTGGCGCACGTGGTCAATGCCCGTCTGCAGCGCTTTGGCCGCTGTGTCGATCAGGTCGCGGGCGGCATCGCTGAGGGGCTCCAGGCCAATGGTGATGCAAGAGTCGGCATGCCAGCCTTCGACCATGGCGCCAAAATCCACCTTGACGATGTCCCCCGGCTGCACCACTTTGCGGGGGCTGGGGATCCCGTGTACCACCTCATGGTTGACGCTGACACAGACACAGGCGGGAAAGCCGTAGTAGCCCTTGAAGCTGGGCAGGGCATTCAACTCCGCTACCCGCCGCTCGGCATAGGCATCGATGTCTGCCGTTGTCCAGCCTGGCTCCAGACACTCGGCAATTTCCTGCAGCACCTGGGCCACCACCCGCCCGGCCCGCCGCATCTTCTCCACCTCCCGGCGGGACTTGATCTCAATGAGCTGCATGCCCCGCCGCGGGGAGAGATTTCCCGCCCCCGTCTTGATCACGCTGTCCTCCTGAAGCCTTCCAAGAGAGCCCGCAGATGTTCTTGTACCGATTCCATCGGCTGGTTGCCATCGATCCGTCGCAGACGACCCCTGGCCTCGTAAAAGTCGATCAGCGGAGCCGTCTGCTCCCGATACACCTGCAAGCGTTTGAGGATCACCGCCTCATCGGCATCGTCGCTGCGCCCCTGCTCCTTGCCGCGGGCCAACAGCCGTGCCACCACCACGTCGTCCGGCACTTCCAGGTTGAGAACGTGGTCGTAGTCTTGCCCCAACTCCCGCAACAGCTCTTCTAAAGCCTCCGCCTGCGCCAGGGTGCGGGGGAAGCCGTCCAGGATCCAGCCCTGCGCTGGCGAGTGTTGCAACTGGCCCTTCACCATCCCAATTAACACCTCGTCAGGCACCAGCTCTCCCGCATCCATGTACACCTTAGCCTGGCACCCCAGCGGCGTTTGGGCTTTCACCTCTGCCCGCAGCAGGTCGCCTGTAGAAATTTTGGGCGTGTGGTAGATCGCTGCCAGCCGCTCTGCCTGGGTGCCCTTGCCCGCTCCCGGCGGCCCCAAAAAGATTAACCTCGGCACTATTGCTTGACCATCCCTTCGTAACGCTGCGAAATGACGTAGGTCTGGATCTGTTTGGAGGTCTCGATCGCCACCCCCACCAGGATCAGCAGCGAAGTTGCCCCCAAGCCCTGAAAAGTGGTGATGCCGGTCGCCCGCTCCACCGTCGTCGGGATGATGGCCACCGCACACAAGAACAAGGCCCCCAGCAGGGTCAGCCGGTTGAGGATCCCTTCGATGTACTCAGCAGTGGCCTTGCCCGGGCGGACTCCCGGAATGCTGGCCCCCATCTTCTTCAGGTTCTGCGCCAGATCCACCGGGTTAATGATCAAAGAGGCGTAGAAATAGCTGAAGAGGAGGATCAGCACGAAGTAGAAGGGAATGTAAAACCAAGAGGTAGGGGCCAAAAGGTTGGCCACCTGCACCAAAGTCAGGTTCTGGGTGTACTGGGCCAAGGCAAAGGGCAGGGACATCACCGAGTAGGCGAAGATGATCGGCATCACGCCCCCCTGGTTTAGCCGCAGGGGCAGGTAGCTCTTCTGCTCACGGAATAGCTTGTTGCCCACCTGGCGCTTGGCGTAGACAATAGGGATTTTGCGGCTGCCCTCCTGGACGAAGACAATGCCGACAATGGTGGCTAGGAAGACGGCCATCAACACCAAGATGCCGCCGATGGTGCTGCTATCAGCACGGGCTAGGCTGATGGTCTGGCCCAGAGCGCGGGGCAGCGTGGCGACAATGTTGACGAAGATCAACAGCGACGGCCCACTGCCCACCCCCTTCTCCGTGATCATCTCCCCCAACCACATGACAAACATGGAACCTGCCGTCAGGGCCAGGGTGGTGGAGGCCACAAAGGCCAACTCGTTGCTGGTGTTGGCGAACTCCCGCACCCAGAAGGAGATGCCGATGCCCTGGATGATGGCCCAAATCAGGGTAACGTAGCGGGTGTACTGGGAAATCTGTCGCCGCCCCTGCTCCCCCTCGTTTTTCTGCAGGTTCTCCAGGGCCGGAATGGCCGAGACCAGCAGTTGCATGATGATGGAGGCGTTGATGAAAGGCAGGATGCCGAGGGCGAAGATCCCCAAAGCGGAGATACCGCCGCCCGAGAAGACATCCAGAAAGCCAAACACAGGGCTGTTGGCGGCTTCGGCGGCAAAGCGAGCTCGGTCAATACTGGGGATGGGAATGTAAATGCCCAGCCGCACCAACAGCAACAGGCCTAGGGTAAGAAACAGACGTCTGCGCAGGCCAGAAGCCATGGCCATCTGCATGAAGGTCTCTTGGGCGGAGGGAGCGGAGCCTCGTGGGTCAGCCATAAATCTAGAAAACCTCGCGGAAGGGAAAGGCAAGGTGAGCTATTTACCACTCTACGCTGCCGGTGGGAAAGTCGGCAAAATAGAGAAGCTGCAAACTGCAGCCCAATTTTAGGATCCAGCGGAAGCAGTCTGGGATCCCACGAGCTCCACCCGACCCCCGGCTGCCTCGACCTTGGCTCGGGCTGAGGGGGTGATGGCAGCCGCTCTGATCGTCAGGGGCACGCCCACTTCCCCGTCTCCCAAGATCTTCAGCGGGCCATCGTTGGTGGTCACGATCCCCAAATCCATCAAGCTTTCCAAGCTGACCTCGCTGCCAGCGGGCAACTTGGCCAAAGCGCGCAGGTTGATCAGGGTGTACTGGGGGCGCCGCACGTAGCGGGGGAAGTGCTTGAGCTTGGGCAGCCGCCGATAGAGGGGGGTCTGGCCTCCCTCAAAGCCGGGCCGGGGACCGCCTCCTTTGCGCGCCTTCTGTCCCCGCATTCCCTTGCCACAGGAGGCTCCCTGTCCAGCAGCGATGCCACGGCCCAGGCGTCGTCGCCGCCGCCTCGAACCTGATTGGGGGCGAATGTCTTCTAGTCGCATACTGACCTCCGGCTAACTTGCTGTTACTTACCAAACAGGCGGCGCACGTCGATCCCTCTATCTTCAGCTACCTGCTCAAAGGTGCGCATCCGCCGCAGCGCGTCAATGGTGGCACGGGCGTTGTTGAGGGGGTTGCTGGATCCCAGTTGCTTAGCCAGACTGTTGCGCACGCCCGCCAGCTCCAGAACCGTGCGCACCGCTCCCCCGGCGATGACCCCTGTCCCGGGAGCTGCCGGCATCACCAGGACAGTGGCCCCACCGCCTGATCCCCGCATGGGATGGGGTACAGACAGACCCTTGGTGAGGGGCACTTCGATTAGGTGCTTTTTGCCATCCACAACTCCTTTGCGCACAGCCCCGATGACGTCGTTGGCTTTGCCCACGCCAACCCCCACCTGGCCGCGCTCGTTGCCCACCACCACCACGGCCCGGAAGCTCAGCTTTTTGCCGCCCTTAACTACTTTGGTGACGCGCCGGATCTGGATGACCCGCTCCTGCCACTCGCTAGTCTGCTCTTCGCGGCTCTTTTTGCTTCTGCGACGTTCTCTTTGCTCAGCCATATGCCATCTCCTCAGGGCCTAGAACTGTAAGCCTGCTTCGCGGGCGGCTTCCGCCAGGGCCTGGACACGCCCGTGGTAGAGCTTGCCGCCGCGGTCGAACACCACTTGACAAATGCCTGCCTGTAAGGCCCGTTGGGCGACGGAGCGACCCACCACGGCGGCAGCCTCTCGGGTGGCCGTGCCAATGTCTTTGAAGGCTTCCCGCAGCTCCCTGTCCAGCGTGGAGGCAGAGACTAAAGTGTGCTGGGCTACATCGTCGATCACCTGGGCGTAGATGTGGCGATGGGAGCGAAACACGGCCAAACGGGGCCGCTCGGGCGTCCCGAAGACCTTGCGGCGAATGCGGCGATGGCGACGTTGGGTGGCAGCTTTGCGAGTGATTTTCATAGCTACTTCTTGGCCTTCCCGGATTTACCTGCTTTGCGACGAACCTGTTCCCCTACATAGCGAATCCCTTTGCCCTTGTAGGGCTCTGGCGGACGGACGGCCCGAATCCGCGCCGCCGTGTTGCCCACCAGCTCTTTGTCGATACCTGAGACGACGATGACGTTGTTGCCCTCAACCGCTATTTGGATCCCTGGCGGGAAAGGGATCTCCACTGGGTGGCTGTAGCCAACGTTCAAGATTAACTTGTTGCCCTGGGTGGAAGCCCGGTAGCCCACACCCACCAATTCCAGCCTGCGCTCAAATCCCCTAGATACGCCGTCCACCATGTTGGCAACCAAGGTGCGGCAGAGGCCGTGCAGTTGGCGGGCCGGGCGAGACTCGTTGACCCGGCTGACCTTGAGCGTCTGGGCTTCTTGATGCACCGCAATCAAGGGGGGCAAACTGCGAGACAGTTCTCCCTTCGGGCCTTTTACCGAGATCTGCTGCCCCTCGATCTGAACCTCTACCTTGGCAGGAAGGGCGATGGGGCGTTTGCCAATGCGAGACATGGGCCAACTCCTGGCAAGAGAACAACTCAATAGACGTAGCAGAGCACTTCGCCGCCGATGCCCTGCTTGCGAGCATCCCGGTCGGTCATGATGCCGTTGGAGGTGGAGATGATGGCAATCCCAATTCCTCCCAACACCCGAGGCAGTTCTTTGTGGTTGCAGTAAACTCGCAGCCCGGGCCGGCTCACCCGCTTCAGGCCATTGATGATCGGCTTACGACCTTTGCCCTTGTACTTCAACCGCAACACAAGCTGAGCGTGGATCCCTTCTCCCTCTTCCTTCCAGTCGCTCACAAAACCTTCCTCATGAAGAACGCGAGCGATGCTGCGGGTCATGCGTGTGGCCGGGACCGCCACCGATTCATGCCGAGCCATGGTGGCATTGCGAATGCGGGTGAGCATGTCGGCGATCGTGTCGTTGGTGTGGGCCATGGGTGGGTCGGTGCTCCTCGGAAGATCGATCAAGTCGAGACAATTGCAGATGGGCAAACCTTAAGAGGCAAAGGGCATGCCAAACTCTTTGAGCAGGGCACGGCCCTCTTCGTCGGTTTCGGCGGTGGTCACAATGGAGATGTCCATACCTCTGATCTGGTCTACAGAGTCGTAGTTGATTTCGGGGAAGATCAGTTGCTCGCGAATACCAAGGGTGTAGTTGCCCCGCCCATCAAAAGATTTGGGGCTGACGCCACGGAAGTCGCGGATACGAGGGAGGGCAATGTTGATCAGCCGATCCAAAAACGCGTACATGCGCTCCCGCCGCAGGGTCACCATCAGGCCAACCGGCATGCCCTTGCGGATTTTGAAACTGGCAATCGCCTTTTTGGCGCGGGTAATCACCGGACGCTGGCCCGTGATGGCGCTGATCTCGGCGATGGAGGATTCCAGGGCCTTGGCGTTTTGGGAGGCATCTCCCAGGCCGCGATTGATCACGATCTTTTCCAGACGCGGCACCTGATGGATGTTGGTGTAGCCCAACTCTTTTTGCAGCTTGGGAACGATGACGGTGTTGTAGAGGATTTGCAGACGCTGGGGCATGGTCGGTTCTCCTGGGGGCTCTGGGCTGGGTCAGAGCTCTATCGAAAAAGGGACGGCTAGTCGAGGATCTCGCCGGTTTTCTTGAGGACACGGACTTTGCGGCCATCGGCGGTGATTTGATAGCCAATACGGCTGGCCACTTCCTGCTTCTTGGAATAGAGCATCACCTTGCAGGCGTGGATCGGGGCTTCTTTGGTCTCGATGCGACCACTTTCGCCTTCCCGTTGCGGCTTGCGGTGGTAGGTTACTATGTTTACCCCTTCCACCAAGACCATGTTGCGTTCGGGAAAAACCTGCAGCACCTCGCCGATTTTGCCTTTGTCGTCGCCGGAGATCACCTGGACGGTATCTCCCTTCTTGATGCGCATTTTGTAGCGTAGGCTGTTGCGGTGCTTGCGAACGCCGGTCTGCCGAATCAGCCGTCGAATTTGGCTGGGCTTGAGGGGACGAACCATTACAGAACCTCCGGGGCAAGGGAGATGATCTTGGTGAAGTTTTTCTCCCGCAGCTCGCGGGCTACAGGGCCGAAAACGCGGGTTCCGCGGGGGTTGCCGTCGTCGTTGATGATCACGGCAGCGTTGTCGTCGAAGCGGATGCACATGCCGTCGGGGCGGCGTACCGTATCGACGGTGCGGATGACCACAGCCTTGACGACGTCGGATTTTTTGACCGGCATATTGGGCAGGGCGTCTTTGACGACGCCAACGATCACATCTCCCAGGCTGGCGTAGCGACGGCCACTGCTGCCCAGGACGCGGATGCACATCAGCTTGCGGGCGCCGGTGTTGTCAGCTACCGTTAACATGGTCTGCTGCTGAATCATAGTTTCTTGACCTCCCGTATGATTTCGGCCACTCGCCAACGCTTGGTGCGGCTGAGGGGACGGGTTTCCGTAATGCGCACCAGATCCCCTTCTTGACAGCGGTTCTCTTCGTCGTGGGCCTTAAACTTTTTGGTTTTGACGACGATTTTGCCGTATTTGGGGTGGGCAACCCGGTTTTCCACAGCAACGACCACTGTCTTTTGCATCTTGTTGCTGACGACAACGCCGATCTTTTCGCGAGCAGGCATTACTCCTCCTTCTGGGTCTGAGTTGAGGACAAGGACTTGCCGCGCTTGCGCTCTGACTCAACGGTCAGCAGTTGGGCCAGCTTGTGTTTGCGCAGGCGAATGAGATGGGGCTGGTTCAACTGCCGCGTGGCCTGCTGCAAACGCAGCTCGAACAGCTCTTTCTTGACGGCGTAGATCTCCTGGCTCAATTCTTCGTCGGATAGGGCGCGAGCGTCGGCAATTTTAGGCATGGGCATGGCTCAACTCTCCTCCCTCAAATAGCGCTGGCTGCTACTTCTGTTGTTTCTGGAGCTGCTTTCTGAACAGGTTCCGGCTCCTCAAAGTTAGCCTTGGTTACAAACTTGACTTTGATCGGCAGCTTTTGGGCGGCAAGGCGCATCGCCTCTCGGGCCGTGGCTTCAGGAACTCCTCCCATCTCGAAGAGGATACGGCCCGGCTTGACGACGCAAACCCAGTATTCGGGGTTGCCTTTGCCGGATCCCATGCGGGTTTCGGCAGGCCGTTGGGTAACGGGCTTGTCGGGAAAGATGCGGATCCAGATTTGGCCTCCCCGCCGGACGTAGCGGGCCATGGCCCGACGGCTGGCCTCGATCTGCCGCGCGGTGATCCAGGCGGGTTCTAGAGCCACAAGGCCGTATTCCCCAAAGTTGATGCGGTTGCCGCGAGTCGCTTTGCCTTTCATGCGCCCGCGCTGTTGCTTGCGGTATTTGGTTCGTTTGGGGCTTAACATGGCCGTTCCTTAAATCAACTGCGATGGGGATCCCTGGATTTTCGGGTGCTGGCCCTCAGGCCTCCACTGCTGAGCGGTCTTCAAAAGTGGGCCGCCGCCGCTGCTGCCGCCGCTTGGGCTGTTGCAGGGGAACTTTTTGTTCGGGCCGTTCCTGCCCGGGGAGAACTTCTCCTTTGAAAACCCAGACCTTGACCCCAATGACACCAAAGGTGGTCTGAGCGATGTGGTCGGCATAGTCGATATCTGCCCGCAGGGTGTGCAAAGGGATCCGCCCTTCCCGGGTCCATTCGGTGCGGGCGATCTCGGCTCCGTTCAGCCGCCCGGCAATTTGAATTTTGATCCCTTGCACCCCCGCCCGCTGGGCCCGCTGGATGACCTGGCGCACGATGCGGCGAAAGGCGATCCGCCGCTCCAACTGCTGGGCGATGTTTTCTGCCAGCAAAACCGCCTCGGCATCGGCACGGGTGACCTCTACTACATTGATGCGAATGGTTCGCTCGGGGCTACCGTGTGAGCTCAGCTCTTTCTGCAGGCCCTGGCGCAGGGCGTCGAGGCCGGATCCCCCACGACCAACCACCACTCCAGGGCGAGCGGCTCGGATCTCGAGGTCGATCTGATCCGCTTTGCGTTCAATTTGAATGTCGGCCAGGCCGGCGCTGCTCAACTGCTTGGTCAGGTAGGCGCGGATGAGATCGTCCTCTCGCAGCAGGGCTGGGTAGCGAGCTGGATCGGCAAACCAGCGGCTGCGATGTTCCTTAATAACGCCGAGGCGGAAACCGGTGGGGTGAATCTTCTGTCCCATGGTGGTGTCAGTTGAGGGGTAAAGTCTGGGGGTACAGGCGTCTAGGAGGCCGTCGCCGCTTCAGGTTCTATGGGCCGGACGGCGATGGTAATGTGGCAGGTGCGCTTGCGGATTGGGTAGGCACGACCTTGGGCGCGGGGGCGAAATCGCTTCAGCGTCGGCCCCTGGTCAGCGTAGGCCTTGCTGATGACCAGGTCCCGAGGATCCAGGCCGTTGTTGTGTTCGGCATTGGCCACCGCCGAGCGCAGCACCTTGCGAACCGGCTCACAGGCGGCGTAGGGCATGAACTCCAACAGGATCAGGGCATCGGCATAGGTGCGCCCCCGGATCTGGTTCAGCACGCGCCGCACCTTATAGGGGGACATGCGGATGTAGCGAGCTACCGCTTTGATTTCAGGGGATGGATCGGCCATGGCGCTCTCCTAGCTTATTGCCTCTTCTGTTCGTTGCTGGACTTAACGGCGGGCAGCTTTTTTGTCACTGCCCGCGTGGCCGCGAAAGGTACGGGTGGGGACGAACTCCCCCAGCTTGTGGCCCACCATCTGATCGGTGATGTAGATGGGCACGTGCTGCTTGCCGTTGTGCACGGCGATGGTGTGGCCGATCATAACGGGCAGGATGGTGCTGGCTCGCGACCAGGTTTTGATCATGTGCTTCTCATTGCGCTCGTTCATCTTCTCGATTTTGAGAAGCAGCTTGGCATCGACAAAAGGGCCTTTTTTGAGTGAACGTCCCATAGCAACCTCAACAGTCTGGCAAGCTGGTAAGGGTCGAAAGAAAAAGAAAATTCAGGGGCGCAGCAGATGGCCGGACTCTTATTGAGCGGCCCTCCCGCTCTTGTCCCGGCGGCCGCCACGACGGCGACCGCGCACGATGAACTTGTTGCTGGGTTTGTTGCGTTTGCGGGTTTTGTATCCCAGGGTGGGCTTGCCCCAGGGGGTGACAGGGGTGCTGCGGCCGATGGGGGCTTTTCCTTCCCCACCGCCATGGGGGTGATCGACAGGGTTCATCACCGAGCCGCGCACGTGGGGACGGCGACCTAGCCAGCGGCTACGCCCCGCTTTGCCGAGGCTGAGGTTGCTGTGGTCAACATTTCCCACTTGGCCGATGGTGGCGTAGCACTCGCCTCGGATCATGCGGACTTCGCCGGAGGGCAGCTTGAGGGAGACATACTTGCCCTCTTTGGCTACTACTTGGGCGCCGGCCCCGGCGGCGCGAACAATTTGCCCACCGCGGCCGGGATACAGCTCCACGTTGTGAACCACCGTCCCCAGCGGGATCCGCTCCAGGGGCATGGCGTTGCCAAGCTCAAAGGGGGCATCGGGCCCCGCCATAATGGTGGCTCCCACCTCGAGGTTGCGGGGAGCGAGGATGTATCGCTTCTCGCCATCTTCGTATTCCACCAAGCAGATGCGGGCGCTGCGGTTGGGATCGTACTCGATGGTCTTGACGGTGGCCGGGATCCCGCGCTTGTCGCGGCGGAAGTCGATGATGCGGTAGAGCCGCTTGTGGCCGCCGCCTCGGTGGCGGCAGGTGATGACGCCGCGGTTGTTGCGCCCTTTTTTGCGGTGGATGAATTGCAGCAGCGACTTCTCCGGTCTGGGCCGCTTGCCGTTTTCGTCCCGCGACAGCTCCTCGAAGTTGGAGACCGTCATGTGGCGGGTGCTGGGGGTATAGGGTCGGAAGGTACGAATGCCCATGGCTCGAGGGGGGGTGAAGGACGGGTGGCAATAAAACTCGAAGCGGGAAGAGGGGTTTGGTTAGGTGTCGGGGAAGAGGGTGATGGAGTCGCCTTCGGCCAAGGTCACGATGGCTCGCTTGGGACAGCTGCGATAGCCGACAGAACGGCCTACCCGCCGCTGCTTGCGGGGCAGTTTAAGGGTGTTGACGGCGGTGACCCGCACCCCAAACATCTCCTCGACGGCAGCTCGGATGAGCGGCTTGGTGGCAGTGGGCATCACTTCAAAGACGTATTTGCGCTGTTCCATCAGGGCAGTTGCCTTTTCGGTGATGACGGGACGCAACAGGACATCGGCCAGGATCCGCTTGCTCTCAGTCATTGTCTTCCTCCTCTGCTGCGGCTGTTTCGGCCTCCTCGCCAGCTGGCGGCTGGGCAAGGGGCTCTGCTTCTTGGGCTAGTTCCGCTTGTCCCTGAACTTCTCGCTCTTGTGCTTGGGCCAGCTCTTCTTCCTGGGTTTCCTGAACTTGTGGGTTTGCTAGAGCTACTTGATTAGCCTGATCAGCCTGCGCCGGGGGAGCCTCTGGCTGGGCTTGAGCTTCTGCTTGCTCTTCCTGCTCCTGGCTTTGACCTTCTGCTTGTTCGACTGGCCGAGCTTCTCGCTCTGCCGCCTGAGCCTGATCTTCAAGGCGATCGGCTTGGGTTGGAGCTGCTGCTGCCGCGCCGGATCCCCAGCGGGCCTTGAGCTTCTCCAGGGCAGAGGTGGTAATCAGCACCCAATCGACGTTGAGCAGATCAAAGACATTGAGCTGATCCAGGCCGATCAGCTTGACGCGGGCGATGTTGCGTACGGCTCGCTCGACGGCTTCCGAGCGCTCGGCGACGATAAGCAGTGCCGACTGATCCTCCATCACCCCCCAGCGCAGCAGAGCTTGGGCCACGGCGCGAGTCTTGGGCGGGTTGAGCTGATCCTGGAAATCTTCCACCACGATCAGGTCTTCCACCCGGCTTTGCAGGGCAGTGCGCAGAGCCAGTTGCCGCTCTTTGCGGTTCATGGCCAGGTTGTACTCCCGCTTGCGGGGGCCGAAGATCACTCCACCCTTGCGCCAAAGGGGGGAGCGAATGGAGCCGGCGCGGGCCCGGCCGGTGCCTTTTTGCCTCCAGGGCTTGCGGCCGCCACCGCGCACCTCAGCCCGGGTCTTGGTGTGGGCGTTGCCTTGGCGGGCGTTGGTCATCTGCCGGCGAAGAGCTAGATAGAGGATGTGGGAGGCCGTTTCGGGACGGGCAACTTTGAGGCTTAGCTCCGCGCTGCCCACCGTTTCCCCTTGCCAATTTTTCACCACACAACTTGCCATGGTTTCCTCGTCTTTGCAGATGCTGGTCAGCCTTTGCCAGGGATCCCTTTCCTAGCGTTTGTTGCCCACCTGCTTGGCAGGGGTAATCTCCAGCAGCCCCCCTTCCACGCCGGGCACAGAGCCCTTGATGATCAGCAAGTTCCGCTCCGGATCCACCTGCACCAACTGCAGTTTGCGAATGGTGACGCGGCAGCCTCCCATCCGGCCCGCCATGCGTAGCCCCGGAAACACGCGGCCAGGGGTTGTGCCGGCGCCAACAGAACCCGGTCGGCGGTGGTTCTTGGAGCCGTGAGACATGGGGCCGCGACCAAAGTGGTGCCGCTTCTGGTAGCCGGCAAACCCCCGCCCGATGGAAGTGCCGGCTACATCCAGCAACTGGCCCGGAGAGAAGATCTCGACGGTGATCTTTTGCCCCAACTGGTAAGCTTCTGGCTGGTCGACCCGGAACTCGCGCAGGTGGCGCAGCAGCTCCGTCACCCCCGCTTTGCTCAGGTGGCCCTGCTGGGCTCGCGTGAGGTGCTTTTCGGCGGTGGGCCAGTAGCCCAACTGCACGGCGTTGTAGCCGTCTGTGGCTTGGGTCTTGATCTGGGTTACCGTGCAAGGCCCCGCCTGCACGACCGTGACCGGAATGGCCAACCCTTCCGGAGAGAAGATCTGGGTCATGCCGACTTTTCTTCCAAGGATGCCAAGCGCCACGAGAACCTCCTCTCGAGCCTCTGCGACTCGCTTCTGTCAGCTTGCAACTGGCTCAATGAGCCGGATCCAGGCAGCAACGGCGCGGCAGCAGGAAGCTCAGGACTAGCTGAGGCTGCCCGCTCAGGCGAAAAAGCAACGAAAAGGAATCTTTGGATCCCCGCAGGCCAAACAGCGCCAGCAGCGCTGCTCCCTTTGCTTAATTCACCCTCAAATCACACGCCAAACTGCTTTCAAAGACTGCTCAGACTTACCTGCAAAGAGGCAGTATCTGGTTTAGCAGTACGCTAGGTTGCCGAGAGCCGTCGTCAGAGCGGGCGGACTTAATTGGCAACAGTAGTACATCATAATGAGGTGAAGACCTGTTTGTCCAGATTTTGCCGAGAAAATGGCTCGGTCGGGGGGCAGCGACTGTGAAAGCCGCTCTGGTGGGCGAAAAGAGCTATCGACGGCAAGAGCCACCTCCTTTTAGGAGTGTGATGGGGTGGGCGGGCAGCGGGCTGACCCAGGCTTGTGTAGATCGCTACCTGGATTTGTTGCGGGCGGGAACCGATCCGGGCCGGATCTTGTTTTTGGTGCGCAGCCAGCGGCAGGCAGAGGGGGTGTTGCGGCGCTTACAGCAGCTCAGCTCGAGCTGGGTGGGCCCGTGGCGGATCGAGACGTTTTTGCAGCGGGTGGGGCGCTCTCTGGCCGATCACTGGCCGCAGGTGTGCGAGCGGGTTCCCCAGTTGCCGCGCTCGTTTGAGCCAATTCCCTTGGCCAAGGATCTGGCCCAATTTCTCTGTGGGCGAGCCTGTGCTTTGTGTCCGCGGCATGGGGAGGTCTTTGCCGATCTTGGGCTGGAGGAGTTCCAGAGTTGGGATCAGATCAGCAGCGCTGCCTATATTGCGGGGGCTTCGGGTTTGGCGGCGGAAGCGGTGGGATCCCGGCTGGCGGCGGCCTGGCCGGCGGAGGGGGATCCGGGGCGGGCAGAGGCCTTGCAGGCGATGGGCTGTTGTGTGGAGCGGCTGTGGGAGGTGGGGTTGCGGCTGGGATCCCTGGACTTCGGCCTGCAAATCCGGCTGTTTGGCGAGCACATCCTGCCGCTGGCGGAGTTTTGGCAGGAGTGGGATCACCTGATCGTGGATCAGGCGGAGGACAGTTGCGGGGTGGCGCTGGAGTTTTACCGGCAAGGGCAAGCCCATCTGCAAAGCCAGTTTTTCAGCTATACCATCGGCGGCGGGGTCTCTTTGACGGGGATCCCAGAGGCCGTGGCTCGCTTTCTGAGGGAAAACACCCAGGTTCAGCTTCTGGAGGGGAGCTACTGCGGCTCAGCCGGCATGATCCGCCTGGGACTGCAGATTGCGCGGGTGCTGGATCCGCGGTTTGACCATCCCCTGACGGAGCCTCTGGCAGAGAGGCTGCCAAGGGTGCAGGTGCTGGAGGGCGAGACCCAATTCGCGGCGGTGGAGGCGATGGTTGCCCAGATCCGGCAGCTTTTGCGGGCCGGGATCCCGGCCTCTCGCATCGCCGTCCTGCTGCCTCGCATGGATGCGGGGGTGAGCTTGAGCTTGCAGGAGCAGTTGCCGGAGGTCTTGCCGATCGCCCCTTTCCCGGCGTTGATCCGCTACCCACTGGTGCGGGCTTTGCTGACGGCGGCGGAAGTGGCCCATCCCGAGTGGGGAGCTTTTCCCACCTTGCCGGCCTGGCGACTGCTCCTGGGCAGGGTGTTGGATCTGGATCCCATCCGGGCGGCTTTGCTGGCCGAAGATACCCTTGACCCGGTAGGGCGTCCCCTGCGGCCCAAGACCGCCGTGCGACAGCCGGAGCGGGTGGGGTTTGCCAACCTGGAGCGCTACCAGAAGCTGCTGGATTGGCTGCGCAGCTACCGCGGCGGGCCCTCCCTGGCCGCTTTCTTCCAGCGGTTTTTCGCCGAGCACCTAGCCCAGGGGATGGATTTGCCCCAAGACCAAGAGCTGCTGCAAGCGCTGATCGACGCGGCACAACGGTTTCGCCGGGCCTTTCCTGCGGAAGAGGATCGTGCCTTTTTGGCCATGATCCGCTCGGGACAAACCCCCAGCAACAGCCGCTTCGAGCCCGACTATTCCCGCTACCTCGTGGTGGCGACGCCGGTGGCCTATATCAACCGAGGTTTGCAGGCGGATTATCAGTTCTGGTTCGACATCACGAATCCGCTTTGGTCCCGTTCTCTTTGGCGTGTGCTTTACAACAGCCGTGTGCTGACGCCGGAGTGGGATGGGGAGGTTTTCAATGCAGCCCAAGACCTACAGGCACGTCACCAAATCCTGGCTCGCACGCTGCTCAACCTCTGTTGCCGAACTCGGAAGGGGCTGTGGCTGGTGCGCTCCACTTTTAACTACCGCGGCGAAGAGAACACCGGCATGTTGGATTACCTCATTTTAAAGGCCGCGAAGGCCATGGCCACAGCCTGAGAGGAGCAACCTTACACCCATCCCAAGCCGCAACCAGACCCAGGTTCCAGAGCATAGCGAAGCTGTCTGTTGTGTCGATCCCCAACTGGGGAGTGCTCAAGATTGTCGCCAATTTGGAATGCCCCTATCGTGGGCATATCGTGAGAGAAAGCTAGGTTCTCCTACACTGGGGAGATGGCTAAGGGCTTTGGAAAACCGGCGAAAAAACAGCCGCTCCTCTCGGCCCGACAGGCGGCAGGCCGCTTCCGGCGGGGGGAATGGGCTGGCTGCCGGCAGCTCTGTGAGCAGATCCTCGCCGCTGCCGACCGGTCTGATCTGGAAGAGGCCATTGCCTTGACGCAAGCCCATGCTCTTTTGGGGCGCATCGAGGAGGGATCCGGTCGCTACCCTGCCGCCATGCTGCACTACCAACAGGCCATCGTGGCCTGTCCCCCTGCTGCTCCCGCCAGCTTGGCCGCTGAGGTTCATGCGCTGCTGGGGGGAGTACTGCGGCAGATGGGCGAGAAAAAGCAGGCGCAACGGCTCTTCGAGCAAGCCCTGGCCCGGGATCCAGCGCTGCTGATGGCGCGGGTGGGGCTGGCCGACCTGCTGCAGATGCGAGGAGAATACGAGGCGGCTCTGGCCCATTATTTGCAGGCCTGGCAGGGATCCCAGCAAGAGGCAGACATTCCTTAGCAGATCGGCATGGGCTTTTGGAAGCAGGGACAAGTGGAGGTGGCCAGCTCTTGGTTTCGGCGGGCGCTCGCCCTGCAGCCCGAACACAGCGATGCCCGCTACATGCTGGCCATTGTGGGGGAGCTGCCCCTGCCCGACAGGACTCCTCCGGAGTGGGTGCGACGTCTATTTGACGAATATGCGCCCCGCTTTGAGCAGCATTTGCTGGAAAAACTGAACTACCAGGGGCCACAGGCTGTGCGGCAAGGGATCCTGGCTGCCGCAGGGGGAGCGTCTCCTTGGTTTGAGCGGGCGCTGGATCTGGGCTGTGGCACCGGCCTGGCGGGATCCCAGGTGCGCTCCTACGTTGGATAGTTGCGGGGTGTGGATCTCTCCGCCCGCATGGTGGAGATTGCCCGGAAAAAGGGCATCTACGACCACCTGATTCAGGGGGACTTGCTGGAGCTGCTGCAGCAGACCTCAGAGCGCTACGACTTGCTCCTGGCGGCAGATGTGTTTATCTATCTGGGGGATCTGGCCCAGGTCTTGCCGGCCTGTGGGCGGGTGCTCAATCCCGGCGGGCTTTTGGCCTTCACCGTCGAGCAGGGATCCGCCCCCGGCTACGAGCTGGGATCCACCACGGGGCGCTCTGCCCACTCCGCCGCCTACGTGCTGCAGCAGGCAGAACGGGCAGGGCTGGATCCCGTCTATCACCAGAACTTTACCCTGCGGCGAGAGGGAGAAACCGACGTGCCCGGAGCCGTGTGGTGTTTACGTCGGCAGCCGTGATCGAAAGCGGCTGGCCCGAAATGGCTGTAGGCCCTCTATCCGCGCCCGGAAAGAATCGAGTAGAGTGGGGGCGCCCGCCTGGATTTGGATTGGGTTTTTATGAATCCGGACACCCCGCCTGCTGCGCCCTCGTCCCGCCGCTTCCCCGTTCGTCCTGTGGCAACGCTGGCCCTCGCCGCCGGCCTCCTGGCGGGGCCTACGCCCTTCTGCAGCGGCTACGGCTGCAGATGCACCGGGATCTGATCCTCTATCGGTACGCCGCTTTCTCCGGCTATGGAGATGTGACAGCGTTCGATCCCGGCCCAAGCGACCGCTGGTTTCCGCTCACCTACCCCGTATTGGCTCGCTGGGGAGGATCCGCCGACCCAAGCCGCCGCAGCTACGCCTTTGACACGCCGCTGCCCGACTACGTGGATCCCGGCGACCCTGGAGATCGCTACTTTCTGGAAGCCAAAGCCTTGCGGGACGGCTATGCCCGCCAGGCAATCTACGCCGGCAATGAGCTGCTGGCCCGCTTCCCGCAGAGCCGCTATGCCGGGGATGTGCTCATGAGTCTGGACGGCCTGACGGGAGAGGCTGCCTTCCTAGGGCGGCTGCTGGCGCAATTTCCCGACAGCGATCGCGCTCTGGAGGCAGCGCTGGGGCTGGGGCCTGTTGACCACTGAGTCTTCACCGTACTGCAGCTTCATGGCCTCTTCACAGAGCCTGCATGGAAGGCCAACAGCGGCATCCTCTGACGGGAGCTGTCTTGCGGGATCCGGGGATAAGGCTTTATCTCCCTTTTATCTCGCCGGATCTGGGTTAGCCTTGGGTTGAGTGTCCTTGGGCCCTGATGGATCCCGCGACCTTTTTGGAGCGCTACGGGTTTGAGCTAGAGGGGCAAGCCAGTCAGGCCTGGGTGGAGCGCTGGAGCAAACAGTTCCCAGCCTCTTGGATCCCGGCGGCCCTGCTGGAAGCCCTCTACCAGGGTCGCTACAAGGCCACCTCTGTGGAACAGATCCTCCGCCTCTGGCAGCGCCGTGGCGCTCCTCACCTCACCTTTCCCCCCGAAATCAGCCAATCCCTGTGGCGGGAACAACAGGAGCTGATCCGGTCTTTGGTCTCGACTGCCGCCAGCTCTTTTGCCCGCCCTCCCTCACCGCTCCCAGCCCCGCTCAGGAGAGGATCCCTCTTCTCCGGAGAATCGGCCATTTCTCTCGACTTGTTGTTGGATGAGCTGCAGGATCTCCCGCCCAAGCTGCGCCACCTGCTCGTTCATGTTCATCCTGCCCCGCCGACCTCCTCGGCGGCTCGCGCTGGTGGGACGGAGCTTTTGGTAACTTTGGAGCTGCAGCTTGCCGACCCTGTGGATCCTGACCAGCCATCCCAAGGGCAGCCTGGGTGAGTTAGCGATTTTGCCTCAGGGATCCTTGCCATCACAAACTCCGGCCTGCTCCCACCCCAGCAGAGCTTGGCGGGATGGGGGGTAGGAGTGTCAGGTCTAGTCAAGACTGGCGTTGAAGGTCAAGCTCCCGCCATAGCCTATCAGGGCTGAGCGGGAGTTCTCGACGCCAGGCTCCACGGCGGCAGTGAACTGGCTGTGCACAGCCTATCCTGCCGGAGCTATCCCACTTGTCGAGCAACTGCACCAGGGCAGGCATTGAGCCCAGCCTGTCCCCCTTGATCCCCCTAGCCTAGGATGGCGGTCGCCCCGGCGAAAGCTTCCTCCCGCAGCAGGGCAGCCTTATCCGTGCGCTCCCAGGGCAGATCCAGATGGGTTTGCCCGAAGTGCCCGTAGACCGCCACGTTTTGATAGAAGCGCCCTCCCCTTTGGCGGGGCAACTCTCGCAGTTGGAACTGCGCCAGAATGGCCGCCGGCCTCAGGTCGAAGTGGCGCTGCACCAGCCGCAGCAGAGCTTCATCGGGGATGCGGCCGGTGCCAAAAGTTTCCACCAAAAGGTTGATGGGACGAGCCACCCCAATGGCGTAGCTGACCTGCACCTCGCATTTTTGCGCCAGGCCGGCGGCCACGATGTTCTTGGCCACATAGCGGGCGGCATAGGCGGCGCTGCGATCCACCTTGGTGGGATCCTTGCCGGAGAAGGCCCCGCCCCCGTGGCGGGAATAGCCGCCGTAGGTATCGACGATGATCTTGCGTCCGGTCAGGCCGGCATCCCCCTGGGGTCCGCCAATGACGAACTTGCCGGTGGGATTGGTGAGGAAGCGGGTGTTGCCATCGGGTTTGATGGGCAGCTCGGCAAACACCGGCTGCACCACCGCCTCCCAGAGATCGGCGCGGATCCGCTCCTGCACCGCTGCCTCTTCTGTAATGGCACCGATGGTCGGCGTGTGCTGGGTAGAGATCAGCAGGGTGTGAATGCCCACCGGCCGCCCCTCCTCATAGGCCACAGTCACCTGCGTTTTGCCATCCGGACGCAGGTAGGGCAGGGTGCCGTTTTTGCGAACCGCGGCCAACTGGCGGCTGAGGCGGTGGGCCAAGCTGATGGGCAGTGGCATCAACTCGGGGGTTTCGTCGCAGGCGAAGCCAAACATCAAGCCCTGATCCCCGGCCCCGATCAAGTCGAATTCATCTTCCTGAGATGTGCGACTTTCCAGAGCCAAGTTCACCCCCTGGGCGATGTCGGGGGATTGTTCATCGAAAGCCACCAACACCGCGCAGCTTTCTGCAGAGAAGCCGTTCTTGGCGTCGGTATAGCCAATTTCGGCCACCTTGTCCCGCACCAGTCGGGTGAAGTTGACATGCGCCTGCGAGGTGATCTCCCCGGTCAGGATCACCATGCCTGTATTCACCACCACCTCTGCCGCCACTCGACTTAAGGGATCCGCCGTCAAGAGGGCATCCACGATGGCGTCAGAGATCTGGTCGCAAATTTTGTCGGGGTGCCCTTCTGTCACCGACTCTGAGGAAAACAAAAACGACTTGGACAACGAACCTCTCCTTAAGACGAAACAGATACAACCAAGAACTGCCCAGAAAGCAGAGCCTGCTGCTGCCGTTCATCATCCGCCGGCCTGAGCAGGGATCCCTTCCACCTCAGCCGAGCAGAAGAACAGACCTAGGCCGTGGCCGACGCAGGAGCAAGAGCGCCGTATCGCACCGAGGACTTTGCCGCCGAAGCAATAGAGCCTCGCTCCGCTGCTGCAACCAGAGCTATTGGGAAGCGCTAAAGGGCGAAGTCGTCAGAAAAGTCCCCCTGGCAAGAGGACTGTCCTCTAGAGAAAGCTTTATTCCTTTATCTTTCGGTTACTGACTAACCGCAGGAGTTGGCACCGTAGCGGAGGCTTCCGCCGGTTGCCGCAGCTTCGTTGGGCCTGATCCCTCAGTCTGCTCTGGATAAAGAACGGAACTTGTCCTTATCGTACCCCTAACCTCGACGCATTTGTCAAAAAAATGGTTGCTGAGTGAGCCTCAGTCCAACAGCTTCTGCCACCAGTCGGTGGACTGGGCGGCCCTGAGAAAAAAGACGCTGGCCAAGCCCAAGGGAAAGAGGACGCCGAGAAAACCGACCGTCCCCAGCGCCCAAGCTAGGCGATGCAGGTGTCTTTTGCTGGCAGCGCCCGCGGCTGTTTCTGCCAAGACGGCCAACATCGATCCCAAAGCCGCCAACAGGGATCCACCCAGCCCAGCCAGATAGGCGGGCCCCAGCCACGGCTGCAACTGGGCAGCAGAGGCAATTTCCAGGCGTGGCAAGACTTGAAAACACCCTATCGCCAGCACAGCCCAGATGAAAGAGTACATCAGCAGGCTATCTCGAAAAGCGGCAGCCGGCTCTTTCATGATCCCAGCCCAATTGGGGATGAGTATGCAGCAAAACCCAACTTCTGGCTTGACAGGGATCCTAACCCATCTGCCCCAACTCTCCTGAAACCTGAAAACCTGAAAGCCAGATTAGGATGAAGAGCAGTCTGCTGAGCGAAAACTTCGGCCTGCCAGACCCCTCCTGCGGCTTCCCAACCCTCCATAGCCATGCCCCCCTCTCCCCTGCCGGAAACGCCCGGATCCCTGCCCACCTCGGCCCCCGAGCCGGAAGCCGAACAAAACCGGCGACACCGCCAAAGGATGCAACGCCGCCAGCAGATCCAGCGGCAGCGCCTGGCGAGCATGCGCGACGACAAGGGCTTGGTGATCATCTATACGGGGCAGGGCAAGGGCAAGAGCACAGCGGCCTTCGGCACCCTCTTCCGTGCCCTCGGCCAAGGGTTATCGGTGGGGGTGGTGCAATTTATCAAGGGGGCCTGGGATCCGGGCGAAGCCAAATTGTTGCGCAAGTTGGCCGCCCATCCCGAGCTGGAGCTGGGGAAAATTGCCTTTTACGCCATGGGGGAGGGCTTTACCTGGGAAACTCAGGATCGGGAGCGGGATATCGCCCACGCGCAGGCGGCCTGGGAAAAGGGGCGGGAGCTGTTCAGCAGCGGCGAGTACCACCTGGTGCTCCTCGATGAGATCAATGTTGCCCTCAAGCTGGGGTATCTCTCCCTGGAGCAGGTGTTGGCCGGCCTGGCCGAGAAACCGGAGCGAGTGCACGTGATCCTAACTGGGCGGGGCGCGCCGGCAGGCCTGATCGAGCGGGCCGACTTGGTTACCGAGATGACCTTGATCAAGCATCCCTTTCGCGACCAAGGGATCAAAGCGCAAATCGGCATCGAGTTCTAGTCCTTGGGTGGGGCAAGATGGCCATTCTGCTGGCGGCAGCCACAAGCGGCAGCGGCAAGACCACCGTCAC
This sequence comes from Synechococcus sp. W60.3, assembly GCF_047502615.1. Taxonomy (NCBI): domain Bacteria; kingdom Bacillati; phylum Cyanobacteriota; class Cyanophyceae; order Synechococcales; family Synechococcaceae; genus Synechococcus; species Synechococcus sp. W60.3. The sequence goes on from NZ_JANSHJ010000006.1 coordinate 63,396, forward strand.
GTTGGCTCTGTTGGCCGCCCTGCGGCGGCGGGGCCTGCGCATCCAGCCCTTCAAGGTGGGGCCTGACTACATCGATCCCCTGTTCCACACGGCGGTGAGCGGGATCCCCTGTCGTAACTTGGATCCCTTTTTAACCGATGAGAACTTTGTGCAGCGCTGCTTTCGCCACCACTGCCAGGGCAAAGATGGGGCAATTGTAGAGGGGGTGATGGGCCTCTTCGATGGGCGGGCGCCCGCATCCCCGCCAGATCCCACGAGCAGAACGGAGCCCTTTTTTGCCAGCAGCGCCCATGTGGCCCGCCTGCTGGGGATCCCCGTGGTGCTGGTCATCGACGGCAGCGGCATGGGAATGACAGTGGCCGCTTTGCTCTACGGCCTGAGCCGCTTCGATCCCGGCCTGGCCATCGCCGGCGTCATTTTCAACCAGGTGGCCTCGGAGCGGCACGGCCAGATTTTACAGCAAGCGGCGGCAGCGGTAGGGATCCCGGTTTTGGGCCAATTGCCCCGCCGTGAGGATCTGCGCCTGCCCAGCCGCCACCTGGGGCTGGTGCCCGTCTCAGAGCTGGATCACTTCCCCCACTGGCAGGAGGCCTGGGCCGACCTGGCCGAGCAGCACCTGAATTGGGACAAGCTGCTGCCGCTGATTCGAACGCTTCCCCCGGCAGCAGGAGAGCTATGGCCAGGGATCCCCTCTCTCGCGGAAAGGACTCCGTCCCGCCACCGTGAACGGGTTCGGGTAGGGGTGGCCCAAGACGCCGCCTTTAACTTCTACTACGCCGACAACTTGGACTTGCTGCGGGCCTGTGGCGCCGAGCTGCTGGCGTACTCTCCCCTGCAGGTGGGGCTGTGGCCGCCGGATCCCTGCGACGGCCTGCTCTTGGGGGGCGGGTTCCCAGAACTGTTTGCCGCCACCCTCTCTGAGAAAATAGCCCGACAGCCACCGCCGCCCGCCCACCCACCCCTGTATGCCGAATGCGGCGGACTGATGGTGCTGGGACGATCTCTCACCGATTTGCAGGGAAAGACCTACCCCATGGCCGGGCTGCTGCCCATCACGGTGGACATGGGCAGCCGGCTGTGTCTGGGCTACCGCGAGGCCACTGTTTTGCGCCCCACCCTGCTGGTCGAGGCCGGGGATCGCCTACGCGGGCACGAATTTCACCGCTTCCGCAGCACCCCCACCTCCCCCAGCCCAATCTACAGCTGGGGATCCCCGCCCCACCGGGAAGGCTGGGCCGGCCAGCGCCTGCACGCCTCCTATCTGCACCTTCACTGGGGATCCCGTCCCGATCTGGCAGTGCGGCTACTCCAGAATTTCTTAAGAATTGCTCAAGGCGCTCCTGATCCCGCTTAAAATAAAGCAGCGATGCAGCCCCAGTCTCCCGTTGCTGCGTCCGCCTTAGCCGCTTTCCGGCAATTGTCTAAAAAAGCTGCCGCCCTGCTCTGGAAGCAGATTCAAAGCAGATCAGTGAAAAGATCGCCATTCAGGGTTCAAAATCCGCTCCGATAGCAGGCTTCAGCGATCCCCAACTGCTTTGAGACTCTTTGAGCAATCAGTCTCCCTTCTTCCCAATTCCCAGGCCACAGCATCGAGTGTTTCCCTCTAGTTATCCGTGATATTCCTCAGCCTTTTCCCACCACAATTCCTCGGGAACCTACCCTACCTCCATCCGTCTGTAAGACCTAGCCCACTTGACCTCGCAAACGGGTCAACCCTTTCTAGACGTGCCACAATCGTCCTGGCCAAAGGGTGGGCAAAATCTTCACCGATAAAGCACTTCGGGATCAAGGCCCAAGCCCCGCCAAAGGAAAACTGACCGGTTCTCGGCAGGGATCGGATCCCAGCGGGCAAGAGTTTTGAATTAGGGTAAACTTTAATGTCTGTTCTGAGAGGAGTGTTAAATACAACATCCTCCTGCCTTAGACTTTGCCTAGCATGCTATTTGGCCTTCAGTAGTCTTGCTTAGTCTCTGGAGAGATGCTAAACGGATCCCTTTCTTGAGGATTTGTCGATCGTTATGCTAGATATGACTCTAAGTGACTAGGCATAAATTACTAGAACGCGCCCCGATGGGCCAACTCGCTATGGGAGGAGTGTGATGTTCGCACGGTTGGCGGAACAATACCGCAGCTACGTTCAAGACCTGGTGATGAGTTTGCAGGCTCTGGCCATTGTTTTGGAGAAGCGGGGCTACCCGGCTTCTTGCTACACCTGCGGCACCTCATTTGAGAGCGCCTCCTTCATGGTCAGCTTACGGGAGGGGCACTTGATTCGCTTTTTGGTTTCCGAATGCTCCATCAGTTGGACGGAGATGCGGGATGACCGGGAGCTAATGAAGTTAGAAGGGGCAGAAGCCATTCGCCAACTCCAGGATCTGGCAGAGCTGATCAAAGACGATCTGGTTGCTGCTGCCGCGCCGGCAGAAGCTCTAGCTGCCAGCAGTTGATTCCCATGCAGTTGGATGAGAAGCCTAGCCTACGGCCCTTTGGGCCTAGCCGAAGCTAAGCTAGACTCAAGGCGCCTCCCGAGCACCTTCCCCCTCCAACACTTGTCACCGGCCTTCATACCCCCAAGGGGATTCGAACCCCTGTCGCATCCGTGAAAGGGATGTGTCCTAGGCCTCTAGACGATGGGGGCATCCCAGAAATGACGCGATTCTGATTGTAAAGAGAGAGGTGTAATTTTGTCAACTTAAACTTATGTCCTCTCCTAGTCGGCGTCTCCCGAGTCCCGTTCTGCCAAGTTCAGGATCAAAATCCCCAGCAGAGCCAGGCCCAGCAAGCCGGCAATCACGAGGGGTTCATCCGGGATCACATCCATGCTAGGCCTCAAGCTGTCAACTTTACAGGCTGCTGGCTCCGAGCAACGCAGCACAGCCTCAGGGCGGCAAACCGTCCTAGGCGGAGCAGCCGTCCAGTGGCTTACACTACACTAAAAAGTAACAACCCATCGCTTGGACTGGCATGATTCCCACCGTTATTGAGCAATCTGCACGCGGCGAGCGCGCCTTTGATATCTACTCGCGTCTATTGCGGGATCGGATCATCTTCTTGGGCACCCAGGTGGACGACGACATTGCCAACCTGATCGTGGCCCAGATGCTCTACCTGGAATCTGAAGACCCCGAGAAAGATATTTACCTCTACATCAACTCTCCCGGCGGCTCCGTCTATGCCGGTATGGCCATCTACGACACCATGCAGCACATTCAGCCGGATGTCTCCACCATCTGCATTGGCTTGGCCGCCAGCATGGGAGCCTTTTTGCTGGCAGGAGGTGCCAAAGGCAAACGCATTGCCCTTCCCCACGCCCGCATCATGATTCACCAACCCCTCGGTGGAGCCCAGGGGCCAGCCACCGATATCGAGATTCAGGCTAAAGAGATCCTCTTTATCAAAAACAGTCTCAACAGCCTGCTGGCCTACCACACTGGCCAGCCCCTGGAGCGCATCGAGCGCGATACCGACCGCGACAACTTTATGACTCCAGAGCAGGCCAAAGAATACGGCCTCATCGACCAGGTGATCACCAGGAGACCCCAACCATCCTTGGCCGCCGTTTCTTAGCCCCTCTGGCCGCTGCAGACAAACCCACCCAGCTCCCTTCTCAAGGGAGCTTTTGCCTTTTCCAGGGATCCCACCCAGGGATATTAAGAAAGCCAAAGAAATCTATATTTTCGGCGCCAACCAAGGGGGCTTACTTTAATCAAACTAATCGAACTCATAAAGAAAGTAACGATCAGCCTGTCTTTGCGGATGATAGCTTAGGATTAAACCAATGTAGGCTTGTGTTTGTCAAAGTTCTAGCCTAGACAGTGTATAGAAATCTCGCCACTGGATTTCCAAAATCCAGGCGGTTGAGGCTAGCGATTGGCAGCGCTTGAAAAGGAGGGTTTAGGACTTTACATCCGCTTGGATGAAGACTGTCTCGAAGCCCAAGTAGGGCCTCACAGTTGTGAGGCGAGTTCATTCACGAAAACTCGGTGGTCTGTGGTTTTGGCCCTGAGTTTTGCCTCTTGATTGCATCCGTGAATGGCATTTTCTGGTTTTGTGATTCGTTTAGAGGGAGATCAACGTGGCCTACTCAGCAACCCAAACCAAAAAGGGCTATCAAGCCGGCGTAAAGGATTACCGACTCACGTATTACACGCCCGATTACACGCCCAAGGATACCGACGTCTTGGCCTGTTTCCGGGTTACTCCTCAGCCGGGCGTTCCCCCCGAAGAGGCCGGGGCGGCTGTGGCGGCTGAATCTTCGACCGGCACCTGGACAACCGTGTGGACGGATCTGCTCACCGACTTGGATCGGTACAAGGGCCGCTGCTACGACATCGAGCCGGTCCCGGGCGAAGAGAATCAATATTTCTGCTTCGTCGCCTACCCGCTGGATCTGTTCGAGGAAGGCTCGGTCACCAACATGCTCACCTCGATTGTAGGCAACGTCTTTGGCTTCAAAGCCTTGAAAGCGTTGCGGCTGGAGGATGTGCGGATCCCGGTGGCCTACCTGAAGACCTTCCAGGGCCCTCCCCACGGCATTCAGGTGGAGCGGGACAAGTTGAACAAGTACGGCCGTCCGCTGCTGGGCTGCACCATCAAGCCCAAGCTGGGCCTTTCCGCCAAAAACTACGGACGGGCCGTGTACGAGGCGCTGCGGGGCGGGTTGGACTTCACCAAAGACGACGAAAACATCAACTCCCAGCCCTTCCAGCGCTGGCGGGATCGCTACCTCTTTGTGATGGAGGCTGTCCACAAGGCGCAGGCAGAGACTGGCGAGATCAAGGGGCACTACCTGAACGTGACGGCGCCCACCTGTGAGGAGATGTTCAAGCGGGCGGAGTTTGCCAAGGAGATCGGTGCCCCCATCATCATGCACGATTACCTGACTGCCGGATTTACCGCCAACACCAGCTTGGCCAAGTGGTGCCGCGACAACGGCATCCTGCTGCACATTCACCGCGCCATGCATGCCGTGATTGACCGCCAGAAAAACCACGGCATCCACTTCCGGGTGCTGGCCAAGTGCTTGCGCATGTCCGGCGGCGACCACCTGCATGCCGGTACGGTGGTGGGCAAGTTGGAGGGCGACCGCGCCATCACCATGGGCTTTGTGGATCTCATGCGGGAAAACTACGTGGAGGCCGACCGCTCCCGCGGCATTTTCTTCACCCAAGATTGGGCCTCCATGCCTGGGGTGATGCCGGTGGCCTCCGGTGGCATTCACGTCTGGCACATGCCGGCGCTGGTGGAGATCTTCGGCGACGACGCGGTGCTGCAGTTTGGTGGCGGAACCCTGGGACACCCCTGGGGGAACGCGCCAGGCGCCACTGCCAACCGGGTGGCCCTAGAAGCCTGTATCCAGGCCCGCAATGAGGGTCGGGATCTGGCCCGTGAGGGCAACGAGATCATCCGCGAAGCGGCCAAGTGGTCGCCGGAACTGGCGGCTGCCTGCGAGCTGTGGAAGGAGATCAAGTTCGAGTTCAAGCCCGTCGATACGCTCTAGAGATCTGCCGGGGGCAAGGGATCCCCAGAGTTCTCTTGCCCCGCTGCTTCGGCTTACCCCTGGACTGGCCATGGATCTGAAACAGATCGCCAAAGATACGGCCAAAACCTTGATCAGCTACCTGACCTATCAGGCAATGCGCACGGTGCTGGCCCAACTGAGCGAGACGGATCCTCCCAGGGCCCTGTGGCTGCAGCAGTTCTCGGCTCGGCAAAACCTTCAGGAGGGGGAAACCTACCTGCGGGCTTTGCTGGCAGAGTGTCCTGACCTGGCCTATCGCATCATGACCGTTCGCGAGCACATTGCGGCGGAGGTGGTGGACTACTTGCCGGAGATGGCCAAGACCGGCATCCAGCAAGCCAACATGGAACACCGCCGTAGCCACCTGGAACGGCTTACCTCAGCAGCGGGATCCCCGCTGGCCACGCACCCGGAAGCGGGATCCCCTCTTCAGAACCCTACACCTGAAACGGAGTAACTTCAGTCATGCAAACCTTGCCGAAAGAGCGCCGCTACGAAACTTTTTCCTACTTGCCTCCGATGACGGATCTGCAGATCCTCAAGCAGGTGCAGTACATCTTGGATCAAGGCTACATTCCTGCCATCGAATTCAACGAGTCTTCGCAGCCCACCGACCACTACTGGACGCTGTGGAAATTGCCCCTGTTCAGCGCCACTTCTCCCCAGGAGGTGCTGACCGAGGTACAGGCCTGCCGCAGCGCCTACCCCAATTGCTTCATCCGTGTGGTGGGTTTCGACAACATTAAGCAGTGCCAGGTGCTCAGCTTCTTGGTTTACAAGCCCAGCGGCCTGCGCTAGGAGAGGTCCAGAGCAATCGGTCTAGTTCCCAGCCAATCGGCGCAGAGGGAGAGCTTCTCCCTCTTTATTTATTTCTTGCTTTGCATAGCCATTCCCAATGGCAACGGCGCCATTCTCAATCTCAAAAATACAGTCATTTCAAACAGCAACGAAACGGTTCTTTGCCTCGTTATTGCTACGCAACGCTCTAACTCCCCTCTCCCAGAGGGAGAAGGGCTGGGGGTGAGGGCAGCGGCGCGGAGCGCTTGGGCATCTTTTTAGGATCCGATCCCCAAAAGCGCCCCCAGACCCACTGCTAAAAGAGCTGCTAGGGTCGTTTGAATGCCGTTCACCACTTCATTGCTCATCCAAGCCAAGCGAGGCTGCAACACCACCCCCATCCAGCTTTCTGCCAAAGTGGCCAGGATCCCGGCCAGCCAGCAGATTCCCAACCATAGGAAATTCCCTCCCACCCATTCTCCGCCAATGCCCCAGGCCAAGGCGGCCATCCCTCCTGCTGCCGCCACCCCCGCCAGGGATCCCTCCAGGCTGACGGCTCCCTCAGTGCCTGCTGGCACCGGCTGCAAGGTGGTGATCAAAAAGGTCTGACGTCCGTAGGCTTTTCCCACCTCGCTGCTGACGGTATCGGCCAACTTGGCGGCGAAGCTGGCGCTATACCCCAACCACCAGAGGGGATGGGCAAAAAGCGCATATCCCACCGCACAGGCAGCTCCCGTCAGGGCAGATCCCCAGACATTTTCCGGCCCTCGCGCCCCCTCTCGCTTTTCGGCGATCCCCTGGGCCTGCTTGCGGCGGATCCCCAGCTTGGTTACGGCGGTGCCGACTAAAAAATAGGCGGCTACGACCAGGTAACCCCGCCCTCCCAGGCCCCCCCACACCAACAGGCCCAGCAGGCCCGCGTGGAGAACCCCAGCTCGCGTCAGCGCCTTCTGGGGGCTCAGCAGGGCCAGCGCCACCAAGGCCAGATTGAGCCAGAGCGCCACCCCCCACTGACTCAGCAGCCACGCCTGACCCATGGGTGCCCTCCACCACCGGCAAGGGCGGCTAGGAACTGGCCACAACAACGGAGAGGGAGGGATTCGAACCCTCGACGGAGCTTTTGGGCCCCGTAACTTCTTAGCAGGAAGCCGCTTTCGACCACTCAGCCACCTCTCCAGAGCGGCAGAGACCTCAGCAAGCTGGGATCCAGCCGCCGGTTCACCTATTGTAGAAGATGGGATCCCACCCGGCAACTGTTCTCGAGCGGGATCCCTGCTGCAGCTCAGTTCACCACCTGCACATAGATATCGAAGCTGCCGCTGTTGTCGCCGTAGCTGCCCTTGGCGTCATTGACGTTGAAGGCGATATCCAAGTTGGGATCCAGATCCACCTCTTGCGGCTGCTCCGGCGAGGATTCCCAGACCTGCCGGGCCACCAACCGGGCGTTGGGCTGGAACAGCACCAGGCCGTAGCGGCAAAGACCGGGGTAGCGCCACTCCGAAGGCGTGGGGATCCCTTTGCCGAGAGGAGAGCGGATGCTGGTGGAGAAAGAAAAGCCATAGCGCCAAGCCACATTTTTCACAAAAAAGCGAATGCAGCTGGCCCGCAGCGGCTGCCCCTGCCAGTGCAGGATGTTGCCCGGTTCTTGGTTGACCCGCAGGCCGTAAAAGGCGATCCAGCCCTGCAAGTTCTCCTCTTGGGGTTGGGTGCCCTCGATCGCTGCGGCTTGGCTCCAGTCTAAGTCGCTGCCATCGCAGGTAATCTCTGGCGGGACTTGCGTCAAATCCATTTGTGGCAGCCCTGACGTAGCGGGTGTAGCCGATTGAGTAAACATCTATCTCTCCTTTTCTTCAAAATGACTCCAGAAGTGAGAAGCTGTAAAGAGCTTACAGGGATCCCAAAAATGAGCCGGGGAAAGGTTTTAAAGACAAACCTATTCCTCTCCCTGCTGCTGGATGGAGAATCTCAGATGAACTGTGACATCGGGGCTGAGAACCTCAGGCTCTTCCTCGATCGGGCAAGAGATTAAGGTCTCAAGCTCTTTGTAATAGGTCAACTTTACTTGATGGATGGCGGCTATTCCCAGAGAAATAGACCTTTGCAATACTTTTTTAGGGAACCATAGGAATCTGTTAATTCCCCAAGACTTGATTGCCAACCAAGGCCGAAACCCAGATCCTTACTCAGCGCAGATCTTCTGGGACCTCGTATTCCAAAACACATTAATTTGTGCAATGCCCCTGTTAAGCACTCTTGCGCTCGTTTGGTCTCTGCAGCAGCTTTCCGCAACCCGGAGCGCTTTGACAACCGTTTTTGATAAGATCACCATTGCAAGTCTCGCGGGGTGCCCGGCGCCCACGGCATGCACGACACTTCTGCCGCCACCGATCTGGAGATCATCTCTTTGTCAAGCCCTCGGCAGGCCATGTCCTTGGCGGGCATTCAGGAGGCCAACCTGAAGTGGATCAGTCGCTCCAGTGGTGCCTCTGTAACGCTGCGCGGACAAGACCTGTACCTGAAAGGCACCCCTCAGCAGCGGCAGCAGGTGCGGCAGTGGCTAGAATTGCTGAAGCCGCTTTGGCAAACTGGACACCCTGTCACGGTGATTGATGCGGAGCAAGCTTTTCGCGCCCTCTCCGGCCAGGAGGCTACGGCCTATCAGCAAGCGCAAGCAGGTGTGTTGGCCCGCACCCGTAAGGGAGAGTTGATCCGGCCCAAGACACCCCGCCAACAGGAGTACGTGCAAGCCATTCGCACCCACGATCTCTGCTTCGGCATCGGGCCGGCAGGCACCGGGAAAACCTATCTGGCTGCCGTTGTGGCCATCACAGCCCTGCAAAACCGCGAGTACGAGCGTTTGATCCTGACGCGACCAGCGGTAGAGGCAGGGGAGAAGCTGGGCTTCTTGCCAGGGGATCTGGTGGAAAAGGTAGATCCCTATCTGCGGCCTCTCTACGATGCCCTGTTCGAGTTTATCGACCCGGCCAAGCTGCCCCAGCTTATGGCCCAGGGAGTCATCGAGGTGGTGCCGCTGGCCTACATGCGGGGGCGTACCCTCAGCAACGCTTTCATCATCTTGGACGAGGCCCAAAACACCACCCCGGAGCAGATGAAGATGGCCCTCACGCGGCTGGGCTTCCGCTCCCGCATGGTGGTTACCGGGGATCTCACCCAAACGGATCTGGGCAAGCATCGCCTGTCGGGCCTGGCGGCTGCAGAGCGCATCCTGGCGGGGGTAGAGGGGGTTGCCTTTTGCTACTTTGACCAGCGGGATGTGGTACGCCACCCCCTGGTGCAGCGGATTGTGGATGCCTACGCCCGCTACGAGAGCCAGCAGTGAGACCGAGGGTAATCTTCTTCGATGCCGTGGGCACGCTGTTTCGGGTGCGGGGCAGCGTCGGCCAGGCCTACAGCCAGGTGGCAGCAGCGTATGGAGTGGCGGTGGATCCGCAGGGGTTGGATCGCGCCTTTGCCCAAGCTTTTGCCAGCGCTCCGCCGCCAGCCTGTGCCGGTCTTCTGGGATCCGCCCTCCAGGAATGGGAGCGGGCCTGGTGGCGCCAGGTGGTGCGCCAGACCTTTGCGGGGGTGGGATCCCTGGCTGCTTTTGGGGAGGAACGGTTTGAGGCGTTTTTTGCCCGCCTTTTCGGGTATTTTGCCACGTCGGATCCCTGGGAGCTCTATCCCGAGACGCTGCCGGTTCTGCAGGTTCTGCAACAGGAAGGGATCCGGCTGGGGGTGATCTCCAATTTCGACAGCCGCCTGCCCAGGGTGCTGCAGGCGCTGGGGCTAGGGGGCTATTTTTCCAGCCTTACTCTCTCTACCCAGGTGGGCTATGCCAAGCCCGATCCCCGCATCTTCCAAGCTGCCCTGGCGGCCCAGGGGATCCCGCCCGCCGCTGCCTGGCACATCGGCGACAGCCGCCGCGAAGACTATCAAGGGGCCAAGGCAGCAGGCTTGAGGGCCCTTTGGCTGGATCGAGAAGGACAAGATCCCTCCTGCCAAGAGCGAATCGAAAACTTGGGGGGATCCCTCTCCCTGCTCAATGCGCTGGAGCGGAATTAAGCAGTAGCGGGGCAAAAACCCCATCGGGCTTGAGCAAGTAGCGCCGCAGGTTCATCTGCCGCTCCAGAAGGCAGGCATGGCCGCTCAAAGGCGAGATCTCCACCTGGGCCTGGGGCAGTCGCTCCGCCAGACGCTGCACCTCCTGCACCGAGGGCAGGAGGCGATCCCGCCCCCCCGCCACCAGCAACGTCGGCAGGGTCATCGACTCCAGGGGCAGCTCCTCCACGACAAACGATCCCAGCAAGGCTAGACGATGGGCAACCACTTCCGGAGAAACGCTGTGCACGGCCTGGCGCAGCCGCTCCCGATCCGGCGGCTCCATTTGGCCCAGCTCCGCCAAAAATCCCAGCCCCCGCTCCGCCATCTGGTGGTAGAGCGCCGGCGGCAAAAAAGGCAGGAGAACATGACCTGCCCACCACCAGGGCCGGCGCCGCAGCGACGAGGCCGGATTAACCAGAATCAGGCCGCGACAGCGCTCCGGCTGCTGGGCAGCCACAGCCAGGGCTAGGCAAGCTCCGAAGGACTCGCCACACAGGTAGGCTCCCTCCTCCAGTTGGGATCCCACCCAATCGGCCAAGCTCTCCCAGCTATGCCCCGCTTCGGGATGGTTTAAGCTCAGAGGGCGGACGCGAAACTCGGCTTGCAGAGCCTGCGCCTGCCGGTAAAACAGTTTGCCCGTGCCATCCATACCCGGCAAATAGAGCAGCAGGGGCCGCTTCTGGCGGCTTGGACTAGAGGCGGTGGGCTTGCTTTTCAATCTTTCCATCTCCTTGTCAACCCCAAGCGCACCTGTTCGCGGGCGGCTGCCGTTAACTCCCGAATGAGCTGCAGCCGCTCCTGGCGGCAGGTATAGCGCCTTGCTCCCCTCACCCAAAGAGGGGATCCCACTCGAACCACCACCTGACGGTAGATCACCACCGGATGCCCCCCCGGCCGCTGAAACCTGGGCTCCGTGGGATCAAACCAGCGGAAAAAAGCCATGGGAATATCCATCGCCCGCCACTCTTCCTGCGCCCACACGGCCACCGGCAGGATCGGCAGGGGATCCACGCCAGCAGCCAAGGCCAGATGGGCAAAGCCCGGCTGAAACCAGCCCAGCTCTTGGGGCGAGGTCTCGCGAGTAATCTGCTCCGCCCCTTCCGGGAAGATCCCCACCCCTCCGCCTGCCGCCAGAGTGGCCTGCGCCTGGCGAAAAAAGGCAAGCTGCGGCCCTGATCCCTGCTGGAGGGGGATACAACCCAGGGCCAAGGCAACCTCCCGCAAGAGGGGCACTTGCGATAGGTAGTAGTGGCAGGCAAAACGAATCGGTCGATCCAGCCCAGCAATCAGCACCGGCGCATCCAAAAAGCTGCGATGGTTGCTCACCACCAGCAGGGGGCCCTGGGGAACCCGCTCCTTGCCCTCCACCCACACCTCCGTCTGGAAAAGGCCAAGCAAGACCTGCGCCAGCGCCCTCGCGTCGGGGAACCCGCTTTGCTGCAGGAGTTGATCCAGCATCGCCACCCTGCTCAATAGTCCACCCCGCGCCGCAGATCGGCCCCCTGTTCGGCATAATGCTTGTGGCTCACCATTTCCGAATGGACAGAGGCCAGCTCAAAGTAGGGCAAAGGCGCATGGCAGCGCCCTGTGATGATGATCTCCGTATCGCGTGGCTTGCGCAGCAAAGCCTCAACAATCGGCTCCACATCCAATAGCTCCAGATCCACCGTTGGGTTGAGCTCGTCCAGAATAATGGTCTTGTAAAGCCCAGAGGCGATGGCCGCCCGTGCCAGCTCCCAGCCCCGCTCCGCCTCCACGTAGTCGATTTCCTGCTGCTTGCCCCGCCAAACGATGGCGTCGCGGCCGCAGCGCTGGTGATCTACTAGATCGGGATAGCTCTCTCGCAAAGCCCGAATGGCCGCATCTTCTGTGTAGCCCGTTCCCCCCTTTAGCCACTGCATAATCAGGACGCGGTGGGAGAGATCTTTGCTGATGCCGCGCCCAATGGCCTGCAGAGCCCGGCCCAGAGCGCTGGTGGACTTGCCCTTGCCGTTGCCGGTATAGATCTCGATGCCGCTGAGGAGGGGCTGGCCGTCCTGGGGATCCGCCGCCCGCCGCACGCTGCGCATTTCCGAGTGCAAATCTGCTAGGTCGATAATTTCCTTAGGGGCGCCCCGTCCGGTGATGATGACCTCCATCTCCTCTGGCTTTTGCTTGAGGGTGCTGACGACCTCGTCCACAGGCAGCAGGCCCAGATCCAGCACCGGGTTCAGCTCGTCCAGCACCACCACCGAGTAAAACCCCGACGCCAGCGCCCCCTTGGCCACATCCCAGCCGCGGCGGGCCTCTTGGCGGTCAAACTTAGTGATCTCGTCGGGGCCGAAGAACTCCCCTCGCCCCGTGCGCAGTTGATCGATAAGGTGGGGGAAGCCGCGCTGCAGAGCGGCAATCGCGGCATCCTCGGCATAGGTGCGGCCCGGCCCCTTGAGAAACCGCACCAGCAACACCCGGCTGGGGGCCGAGTTTTCAATCCCCAGCCCAATGGAACGCAGCACAACCCCTAGCGCCGCCTGCGACTTGCCCTTGCCCTCGCCGTCGTAAACATGGATCTGGCCTCGCCGGCGGTCAAATTGTTGCGCGGTTACAATGCCGATTTCTGCCATGCCCCTCCGCATCACGCCGCTGTCCAGAACTCGTGCTTCCCTACCCCCATCTTAGAGTCTAGCCAGAGGTTTTCGGGGAAGCGCGGAGAGGGCCAGAAAAAGCCGGCAAGAGCCGATAAACAGCGGGATAAGATGAGCAATGGTTGTCCAGCCCAGTGCTTATCTAGCGAGGGATCCCCCTTGTATCCAACCGTGTTTTCTTCTCGCCCCTTGCCCCCTGCGGTCGATAGCCCCATCGAGCTGGTGGGACGGACGCCGCTCATTCGCCTGCGGCGGGTCACCGCCGACCTGCCGCCGTCGGTGCGAGTGTATGGCAAAGCAGAGTGGTACAACCCCGGCGGCTCGGTCAAGGATCGCCCGGCCCTGAATATGATCCGCGCTGGCGAACGCGAGGGCAAGCTTACGCCTGGCAAGATCATCCTGGATGCCACCAGCGGCAACACCGGCATCGCCTACGCCTGGATCGGGGCAGCTTTGGGGTACAAGGTGAAGCTGGCCCTGCCGGCCAACGCCAGCCCAGAGCGCAAGAAGATCCTCGCCGCCTACGGGGTGGAGGTAGTGCTCACGGATCCGGCCCTCGGCTCCGATGGGGCCATCGAGAAAGCCCGCGCCCTCTATGCCGAAAACCCGGATCTCTACTTCTATCCCGACCAGTACAGCAACCCCGCCAACTGGCAGGCCCACTACGAGACCACGGGGGTAGAAATCTGGGAGCAAACCCAGGGACAGGTCACCCACTTCGTAACCGGGTTAGGCACCAGCGGCACCTGCATGGGGGTGGGGCGGCGCTTGCGGGAGTACCGCTCCGATATCCAGATCATTGCCATGCAGCCGGACTCCCCCTTCCACGGCCTTGAAGGCCTCAAGCACATGGCCACTGCTCTCAAGCCCGAGATTTACGATCCCACCCTGCCCGACCAGCACATCGAGATCTCCACCGAAGCAGCCCAGAAAATGGTCAAGCGTTTGGCCTTGGAGGAAGGCTTGTTGGTGGGCATCTCTGCCGGAGCCAATGTGGTGGCGGCTCTACAGGTGGCCTGTCAGCTCTCCTCCGGCGTGGTGGTGACCATCTTGTGCGACGGGGCCGATAAGTATCTCTCAGAGCGGTTTTGGACAGAAGATTAAACTAGCCCGTACCGCAATGGCCCCTCCTCTTAACAGCCCCGCCCTTTTGCCGCTATGATGGTTAAACCTGGAATGCGGATGTGGCGGAACTGGTATACGCGCACGTTTGAGGGGCGTGTGGCTTTGCCATGCGAGTTCGAGTCTCGCCATCCGCACTGGGCCCTCACCCCCAGCCCCTCTCCCAAGGAGGAGAGGGGAAGCGGGCAGTGGTCAACCAGCCGATTGCACTATTCCCGAACGGCGCCCTGAAGGCGTGTGCCCCAGGTGCGGGCAAAGCTCAGGTCAGTCCCGGTCAGATTGGCATCGCGCAGATCGGCCCCCCGCAAGTCGGCGCCGTACAGGGAGGCAGAAGAGAGATCGGCACCCCGCAAATCAGCACCCCGCAAGTCCGCTCCCTCCAGGTAGGCACCGCTGAGATCGGCGCCACGCAACTGGGCGCGCCGCAGATTGGCTCCCACCAAGTAGGACTGGCTGAGATCGGCGCCAGTGAGGATGGTGCGCTCCAGGTTGGCCTCGATCAGGTCGGCACCCTGGAGGTTAGCCTCTGCCAGATCCAGGTTGCTCAGCTCAAGGGATCCCAGCCGGCAATTGGGACAGGTTCTGGAGGCCAGCAGGTAGCGCAGGAAGCAGGCGTTGGGGGTTGTGGCGGCGGCATTGGAAGCGACGGCTGTCGTGGCCAGCAGGGCCAAAATGGCGGAAGCTTTGAGATGAAAGTTCATGGTAACCGAGCCTCACAAAAAGTTGACTGAGACAATCCGGCAGAGCGGGGTTGTTTTGCGTTGGTCACATGATAGTGGCATCTGCCGGCTTCGGCCACTGCACAGATCTGCCTGGTTTTGTGGATCGACAGACGCTCCCAAGGTGTGATGACGTTGTGGCCTTATCGCCCCAGAGCTTGTGGGCTATCGCCGGGCGGGGGAGGATCTTTCAGCAGCGGATCCACCCAATGCCAAGACAGTTGCCCCAGTCCCAGCAAAACCGAAAGTATCGCCGAGGCAGCCAAGACGCAATCCTAGCGGGTTGCCAGCCGAGAAGGATGGCTCGGCTGGCGTTTCCTCCGGCCGGGCCGGGCAACGGGCAAGCTTTCCCAGGGGGGGAGAAGGCGACAACGCAGGAAGCAACCGCAGCGGCGACAGCGACGATCGGAGTCGAGGTTGAGCCAATGGCAAGCTGGACAGCGGAGCATGGGAAAGGCCAGGGATCCCATCCGGGGGCAGCGCGAGCAGTTGCGGCATCCGGCAACCGTATCTGAAGATCTTCCCAATTCCCATGCAGGTGGTCAATTCTGCTCGTCCCCCTCTAGATCAGGGGTCGAGTTCGGGGCAGCCTTGGGAGAGAAGCCTCTGTGGAACTAGCCCTCCAGAATCAGTCAGCATCGAACAGCAACCCTGTGCCGATCCTATGCAGATTCGACTGGAAAACATCTGTAAGCGTTATGGCCGCCGTGAGGTGGTGAGCGACGTCAGCTTGCACATTCAGCAGGGAGAAGTTGTGGGGCTGCTGGGGCCCAATGGGGCGGGGAAAACCACCACCTTCTACATCATGACCGGCCTGATCCAGCCCAACCGAGGCCATGTCTGGCTGGATGACCAGGACATCACCCATCTGCCGATGCATCGCCGGGCCCGCTTGGGGATCGGCTACTTGGCTCAGGAGCCGAGCATCTTTCGTCGCCTCAGCATTCAAGACAACCTGCTGCTGATCATGGAGCAGACGGGGGTGCCTCGCCGCCTCTGGCAGCAGCGGCTCAACCACCTGCTGGAGGAGTTTCGCATTGCCCATGTGGCCCACAGTTTGGGTTTGCAGGTGTCGGGGGGAGAACGGCGCCGCGCCGAGATCGCCCGCGCCCTGGCAGCCGGGATCCACGGGCCAAAATTCCTGCTGCTGGATGAGCCCTTCGCGGGGGTGGATCCCATTGCGGTGGCGGATATTCAAGAGGTGGTGGCCAAGCTCAAGCAGCGGGGCATCGGTGTTTTGATTACCGACCACAACGTGCGGGAGACGCTGGAGATTACCGACCGGGCCTATATTCTCAACGACGGCGCCATCCTGGCCAAGGGCACACCAGCGGAGCTGGCGGCGGATCCCTTGGTGCGCAAGTATTACCTGGGGGAGAAGTTCCGTCTTTGATGCCGCTCCATCTCATCGCCAGGAGTACAAAGCTCGCAGGCGTTGGCTTTTTTTGTGCTGGTGGGCCTGCATGCGGGCCAGCAGCTCGTCCAGCAGGGCAACCGCCTCCAGGAGATAGGGGCCCTTATTGAGCATGACGCACTCGGCCCGGGCCGACATCACCGCATCGGAAAGCTCAGGCCGGGAGGGCAGGCCCTCCTTGGTGAGCTGATCCAGCACCTGGGTGGCCCAGACCACCGGCACATGGGCGGCCTCACAGATCCACAGCAGCTCCTCCTGGATCTCGCCCAGGCGCAGCCAGCCAATCTCCACGGCCAGATCTCCCCGGGCAATCATCACCCCCAGGGGCCGGCAGCCGTCGACGGCCGCGATCAGAGTGGGCAGGTTTTGCACCGCTCGCTGCGTTTCAATCTTGAGGATCAAGCCCAGATCGGGCCGGGCCTGGCGCCGCTCCAGCTCAGAAAACAGCAACTGCAAATCCGCCGGCTGCTGGACAAAGGAATAGCCCACCAGGTCGGCATGCCGCACCACGAAGTCCAGGTCTTGGCGATCTTTCTCGGTGAGGGGCTGGATCGAGAGCTGGCTGTCGGGAAAGTTGAGGCCTTTTTCCTCCCGCAGCTTCTTGCCCTGCGGGGCGACTTTGTCCACCTCCAGCACCACCCCTGCCGGCTCGATCCCCACTACACGAGCGCCGATTTTGCCGTCGTCGATCCAAACAGTTGCCCCCACCTTGAGGTGGGCCAAGATCTCCGGCAGGGTGCAAGCCACCTGGCAGCAGATGTCAGAGTCGACCGGCGGAATGGCTGCCGTGAGCAGGATGCGATCCCCACCGTACACCTTGGCTTTGCCGGGTGGCATGGCCACCGGGCCAGTGCGGATCTTAGGGCCGGCCAGGTCGAACAAAATCTTGCAGCGCCGTTGGGTCTGGGCTTCGGCCTGGCGCAAGTGGGCCACCATTTTTTCCCACACCGAGGGATCGTCGTGGGCGCAGTTAATGCGGGCCACGTTCATGCCCCGTTGTAACAGTTGCAGCAGCAGCTCGGGCTGCTCGGCGGCTTCGCCGGGCAAGGTCACCATGATGCGGGCACGGCGGTGGGGAGAAGGAGGGCCAAAAAGAGCCTCGGTGTGCTGCTCTAGGGCCATATCCCCGGCGTAAAACGCTTCATAGCTAGGTCCCTTGTGGCTCAGCCCTTGAGCGGCGGCCAAAATGGCGATCACCGCATCCAAGCTTTCCAAAACCCGCGATTCACAGCGTCCCAGCGACGACAGCCCCAGGGCGGCCAATTCTAACTGCAGGTCGCGCAGATCGTGTTGGCGCAGCGCCAAATACCGAGCTAGGTTCTCGAGAGCGGGGGAGGGGTTGCAGGGGCTGCCCCAGGCGGTCAAGTACTTCTGGGATCCCTCCACAACTTGCTGTCGCAGCTCCAGGAGCTGCTCTAGCAAACGCTTAGGCGAAGAGGGGGAAGAGGAAGCCATGCTGAAAGCTATCTCAAGACAAACAAGCCCAACGCCCGGCCCAAGCCCGCCTTGGGTCGATCATAGGCAAGTTAGGGTGAAAAAGGGAGGCGATTAACCTTTTGTTGGCCAGCGTTCCGGTCTAGAGTCGTTAACAGCCTTCGGGTTGTCCTGACTGCTACTTCCCTTGGTTTTGTGAAACTTCATTCTCCCCCTACTCCTCCTTCAATCAAGCAGTCTTGCAACAGGCTCTCCATCGTTTGCGCGGTGGGCCTGATGGATCGCTACATCATCTCCGAGATGCTCCTGCCCTTTTTCTTTGGGGTGGGAGCGTTCACCACCCTGGTGATGGCAGTGGGATCCCTGTTTGAGCTGGTGCGGCTAGTGGTAGAGGCGGGGCTGTCCCTTTCAGCAGCGTTGCAAGTGTTTGTGTTGCGGGCGCCGGGGATCATCGTCCTGACGTTCCCCATGTCGATGTTGCTGGCGACGTTGCTGGCCTATGGGCGCCTGTCTGCTGATAACGAGATCACTGCCCTGCGTGGCTGCGGCGTGAGCCTCTATCGTCTGGTGGTGCCGGCCCTCCTTCTCAGCCTCTTGGTGACGACGTTAACGTTTCTCTTCAACGAGCTGGTGGTGCCGGTGAGCAACCGCCAGGCGGCCCTGACTCTAAACCGCGCTTTGAACCGAAGTCCAGAGTTCCGCCGCGAGAACATCCTCTACCAAGAGTTCGGCGAGATCCTCGCGCCCGAGCCAGACGGCACTTTTTCCCGCCGGCAAGGGCTAACCCGTCAGTTCTATGCCCGCAGCTTCGATGGCCAGCAGATGCGCGGCGTGATCGTGCTGGATCTTTCCAACGAGGCTCTCAGCCAGATCCTGCTGGCGCAGCAGGGGCGCTGGGATCCCCGGGAGAACCTCTGGGTGTTTGAGGAGGGCACCACCTACATCGTTTCGCCCGACGGCACCTACAGCAACATCGCCACCTTTGCCCGCCAGGAGCTGCGTCTGTCGCGGGCGCCGCTGGATTTGGCCCAGGAGGTTCGCAGCCCCGAGGAGATGAACATTCCAGAGCTGCGCCGCTACATTGAGGTTCTTGCCAGCTCAGGGGATCTGCAGCGGGTACGCCGCCTCCAGGTCAACCTTAGCCAGAAGTACGCCATCCCCTTTGCCTGTCTGGCCTTCACCCTGATCGGGGCCCCGCTGGGCCTACGACCCCAGCGCACCAGTTCTTCTTTGGGCTTGGGCCTCAGCGTGCTGATTATCTTTGCCTACTACGTGCTCCTGTTTGTCAGCCAGGCGCTGGGGCAGATCGGGACGCTGGGGCCAGAGGTGGCAGCTTGGCTGCCCAACTTCGTCTGCCTAGGCATAGGGGGGGCCTTGCTCTACCGCGCCAACCGCTAGGCTGGCTAGCGCAGCGGGATAAACTCGGTGCGGCCAATGATCTGTTGGCCTTGATCCGAGAGGGCGTAGTTAATGAAGTCAGCCACCACGGGGCTGGTCTTTCGCGGCACCACCAAGAACACGTTGCGGGCCAGCGGGTAGCGGCCACTTTGAATGGCCTCGCGGGTGGGCATCTGGCCGTCGATGGGCACCATCCTCACCGTTTGCTGGTTCTGCACTTGATCCACGGTGCTGTAGGTGATGCCGTCTTCCCCCAGCGCCCGCAGGAGAGGAGTGGTGACATCTTCGGTGGCGGTGGTGAAGTAAGGAGGGTTGTCGGGGGCAAAGGGCAGCCCCAGCAACACCAGCTCTTGGAAAACGCTGTAGGTGCCACTCCGGGGAGCGCGGTTGAGGACACGAATCCGCCGATCCGGACCGCCCACCTGGCTCCAGTTGGTAATCCGACCCTGGAAGATATCGGCCAATTGCTGCAGCGTCAGGCCGCCCTTGTAGGGGTTGTTGACCCCCACCGCCACCGCCAGCGCATCCTTGGCCACTGGGATGGCCTGCAAACCCGCCTGCACCTCCGTGGCGTTGAGGGGGCGGGAGCTGGCAGCAAGCTGGATGCGGCCCTCCATCAGCGCCTTAAGGCCAGCATTGGAGCCGTTGGGCTTGCCATCCGGGATCCCGTAGGTAATGGGGATGCTGGGGTTGCGCTGGCTGTAGCCAGACTTCAAGGCCAAGACGATGCGGACCATCGTGACGCTGCCATCCATCTGCAGCACCGCCGGGTTGGGCAGGGAAGTGTCCAGGTTAACGGAGCTGGCAGGGGGATTGGGGGCCTGTGCCTGGGGAAGGTTGGGTGCCGCTGGGGCTTGCGGCTGAGCAGTCGGGCTCCCAGAGGTGCGGCTAAGCCAGGAGCTGAGCAAGCCTGAACGATGGGCATACCAGCCGCCCCCTCCCAAGATGGCAATCAGGAGAATATAGACAATCGGCGGCGGACCAGAAGGTCGTGTGGCCATGGAACTCCTCCTGGGGAACGGGGATAACCCTCCTCTGTTGTATCAGCTACCCCCCTCTTTAGGGAGCAAAGTCTCTTACCTCCCGCAACTCAATCACATCGGCACGGGGATCTGCTTGGAGGACCTCCAACTCAATCCAGGCCCCCAGCGGCACCTGCCGCTCCAAGCGCACCGGCACGCGAAAGGCAATTTCATCCAGCATGGCCATCACCAGGTTCTCCTCCTCGCGCAGATAGCCCAGAACCAATGCCCGCCAAGTCTGCCCTGGTCGCTGGCGCAGGTACTCAATGCTCCAGTAGCGCTTGGACTTGCGCTCCACCTGAGCGGCCTCGGCCGTGCCTGGCTCAATGCCTAGCAACACCTGCTGTACCTCGGCTTCTGTCAAGGGCAGGGGATCCCCGTGCAAAAAGGCCTTGATCTGGTAGTGCGCCACCAGATCCAGGTAGCGGCGAATTGGGGAAGTTACCTGGCAGTAGGCATCAAGGCCCAGGCCCGCGTGCCGCTCGGGTTGCGTGGCCACCTCTGCCCGCGACAGACACCGCATGATGGCAAAGGACCTGACCGGCCCCTGGGGGTACAGCTCCAAAACTTCCGGCGGGGGCAGTTCGGGAGCAGGCTGCAGGCGGTAGGGCACTGGGATCCCATGCTGGCGGGCAAAGCGAGCGGCTACCTCGCCGGCCAGCACCATCATTTCCGCCACCATCTGCCGCGCCGGCGTATCCTCAATAACGCGCAGGTGGGGGATCTCGTCGATGACCTTGATGTCCTGCTCCGGCAGGCCAATGGGGATCGCCCCTTGCCCAAGTCGCCAGGTGTAGCGCCAGCGGGCTGCCCGAGCAATGGCTGTCAGCTGCGGCTCTGCCCCCAACTCCAGCATCTCGTCGGCATCGTCGTAGGTGAGGCGGTAGTTTACCTGGATTTGGCTAAGGCAAATTTCGTAGTCGCGCACCGCCCCGTCGCCTCCCAGGCGAATGCCAAAGCTAAGGGCAGGCCGCACCTCCCCCTGCACCAAACTCATAGGACCAGTGGACAGCTCTGGCGGGAACATCGGGATCACCCGCTCTGGCAGGTAGACACTGGTACCCCGCCGGCGGGCCTCTAGATCTAGAGGATCCCCCCACTGCACCCAACAACTGGGATCGGCAATGTGGATCCAGAGCTTCGCCTCGTCCTCCGACCAAAACTCGACGCTGAGGGCATCGTCGATGTCGCGAGTGCTGGCGTCGTCAATGGTGTAGGTGTGAAGATGAGTGAGATCCCGACGCCGATGGGACTCCAGGAAGGGAGGGGGGCCGCCCAGCAAAGTTTGGGTGTAGCGCTCCACCTCTTTGGGGAACTGGGTGGGGATCCCCGTAAGGCGCAGGGCCAGGTTCTCGTGGCGGCTCCACAGGCCCAGGGCTACCAGGGCGTCAAAGGCTCCTTGAGGAGTGTCGGGAAATCCCATCAGTTGCAGCAGTTGCGAGACCCGCTCCCGATCCGAGGGGGTGAGGTTGTGGGAGAGATCCTCGTGGCTGCGAATGCTGGCCGCCGCTCCCTGCAAAGCTAGGCGCTCCAGCACCTCCAGACGAGCTCGTTCCGCTGGGCTCCAAGTGTACTTTTGCCCAGGCTGGGCCACCGCTGCCTTTAGGCGGGCCTCAAACTCGGCCTGTTCCTGCTGCCGCTGCTGGGTAACGGCAATTTGATGGAGAATTTCCTTCACCTGAGCCGGAGTACGCGGCTCGTAGCCTTCCCCCTTTGCCTTAAAGTAGACGTAATCCTCGCTCAAAAGACGGTAGGCAGCATAGGTGGAGACCGGGGAAT
This sequence comes from Synechococcus sp. W60.3, assembly GCF_047502615.1. Classification (NCBI taxonomy): domain Bacteria; kingdom Bacillati; phylum Cyanobacteriota; class Cyanophyceae; order Synechococcales; family Synechococcaceae; genus Synechococcus; species Synechococcus sp. W60.3. Next base: position 85,307 of record NZ_JANSHJ010000006.1, read on the forward strand.
CGTCGGAAAACAACAACTGGGCCATCTCCGACAGGCTCAGGGGCCGACGCTCCTCCTGAACCAATTCCCAGGCCAAAGCCAAACTTTCGGGATCCAACTTTGCCTGCACCGCCTGCCAAAAGCCCGGGATATCGGACACCGTAAAGCTGGAATTGCCGTTCAAGGCAAACGTAATTTGGCGAGGGTGAACGCTGTGCACCTGCCCCGAAGCCACGCCCAGCAGCAGGTTCTTTTTGCCCTCGGTGCCCTCAACTACTGCCAGTACCCGCTCGTTGTTGTGGCGAAACTCGACCAGCGTGCCCTTTTCCACCCTCTTTCCCCATGTAGGTTGCCGCCAGAATTGTATTTTCTCCTGGCTCTACTTCTCCTGCCCATGGGGAAAACCCGACAAGCCAAACCAGCCCCAGAGGGCGAGCGCTTGCCAGCGGGAGGATCCCAAGGCAGGGCGGAGGCAGTTGCCGAGCCGGCCAGAGGAGGTACCCGGCCTCTTCGTGTTTCTTTGGATATGCCGCCACCTCCGTCTGTATGTGATACCTTTTATCCAGGTTTAGGGGAAACTGACGAACCGGCTAGAGGTTGGCAGGTTTTTTCTTGGCGCCACCTCGGCTGTAGATTTGCCGATTTGTCCAGAGGTTTGCTAAGCGGGCTATCCTTTTTCCTTGGGCTTTCTTGCAGCAAAGGGATGAGCAGTGGACAACCCAAAGCGATTGTTGCTGATTGACGACGATCCAAACCTGATCCTTCTGGTGAAGGATTACCTGGAGTTTCGCGGCTACGAGGTGGTTGCGGCGAGCAATGGCCTGGAAGGGTTAGAGGCGATGCGCCACTTTACTCCGGATTTGATCATCTGCGATGTGATGATGCCGGAGATGGATGGCTACACGTTTGTCCAGACCATTCGCTCCAACAGCGCGACGGACTGGATTCCGGTGATCTTTTTGTCAGCCCGCGGGCAAACGGCAGATCGGGTGCGCGGCCTCAACACGGGGGCAGATGTTTACCTGGTCAAGCCCTTTGAGCCGGAAGAGCTGGTGGCTCAGGTGGAGTCCGTCCTCAAGCACACCGAGCGCCTGTTGCAAATGCAGAATGCGGGCATTCAGCCGGTCATCAAGTTAGATCGGGAAATCGAGCTCACCCCTACGGAAGCCAAGGTGATCCAGTATGTGGCCAGGGGCATGTCCAACCGCGAGATTGCCGAGGTGATGGGAGTGAGCCAGCGCACCGTCGAAAGCCATGTCAGCAACATGCTGAGCAAAACCGGCCTGCACAACCGCACCGAACTGGCCCGCTGGGCCCTCGAAAGTGGTTTGGGCAGAGGCTGAGGGGGCCTTTGTTGCATCGCCGCTTGCCGACAAAAGGGCAACTCAGGGGATCTGGCTTTTCCTCTCTGTCTGGGGGCAACTCTGGAGGGGCGGGCGAGCGTTGGGCAGGATTGGGGATCTTTCAACTCCTCTGCCCGCCGTCTGCGGTTTTGGCGGCAAACTGAAGAAGGTACCCCGCCACGGCTACGGTTTAGACCTTATGGGATCCCGTTTACCGCGTCCGGCCCGGCCCATCCGCTCCGGCCACTACCCGGCCAAGGAGCTGTGCAGCCAGTGCGGCCTCTGCGATACCCGCTACGTCGCCCACGTCAAGGAAGCCTGTGCCTTTTTGAACCAGCAGTTCACCCGCCTAGAAGAGCAAACCCACGGGCGATCGCGGGAATCGCTGCGCTCCAAATCGGATGCCGTCAGCGACAGCGACTACTTCGGCGTCTACGAGGGAATGTACACGGCCCGCCGGCGGGATCCGATCCCGGGTGCCCAGTGGACGGGCATCGTCAGCAGCATCGGCATGAAGGCCCTCAGCAGCGGCCTAGTAGAAGGGGTGGTGTGCGTGCAGGCGGATCCCCGGGATCGCTTTCAGCCACGGCCTGTCTTGGCGCGTACCCCAGAAGCGGTCTTGGCGGCGCGGGTCAACAAGCCAACGCTATCGCCCAATCTCTCCGTGCTGGAGCAGGTGGAGCAAAGCGGCCTCAAGCGCTTGCTGGTGATCGGGGTGGGCTGCCAGATCCAGGCTTTGCGGGCGGTGGAGAAAAACTTGGGCCTGGAGAAGCTCTATGTGTTGGGCACGCCCTGCGTAGACAACGTCAGCCGCGCCGGGCTGCAAAAGTTTCTTGAAACCACCAGCCGCTCCCCGCAAACGGTGGTGCACTACGAGTTCATGCAGGACTTCCACGTCCACTTCAAGCACGAAGACGGCTCGGTGGAAAAGGTGCCTTTTTTTGGCCTCAAAACCAAAGAACTAAAAGACGTGTTTGCCCCCTCTTGCCTTACCTGTTTTGACTACGTCAACAGCCTGGCCGATCTGGTGGTGGGCTATATGGGATCCCCCTTTGGCTGGCAATGGCTGCTGGTGCGCAATGCGCGCGGGCGGGAGCTCTTGGATCTGGTTTGGGAAGAGCTGGAAACCCAGCCGGTGATCTCGCGGGGCTCGCGGCGGGCGGCGGTGCAACAGGGGATCCAAGCCTACGAGCAGGCCCTGAGCTTGCCCATGTGGCTGGCCCAGCTCCTGGCGGTGGCCATCCAGCGCTTTGGGCCGCGCGGACTAGAATATGCCCGCTTTTCCATCGACTCCCACTTTGTCCGCAACTATCTCTACGTCCGCCGCCACTATCCCCACAAGCTGGAGCAGCATGTGCCTCCTTTTGCCCGGCGCATCGTGGAGCAATACCAACTCCCCTCTCCCTAGGGGAGAGGGCCAACCCTAGAGCTCAGCAATAGCGGATCCCGGCTTCTGCCCAGCGGTCGATGGCCTGGCCCAGGCGTTCGCAATCGGCAATCAGGCTGATCCGCACGTAGCCTTCTCCCCCTTCCCCAAAGGCGTTGCCGGGAGTCACCACCACCCCGGTGGACTCCAAAACCCGCAGGGCAAACTCCGTCGATCCCTCGGGCGTGCCGTCGGCGGTGCGGGGGGTCGGGATCCAGAGGTACATCGTCGCCCGCGGCGGCTCGATCTGCCAGCCCAACTCCGCCAGGCGGGCAATGAGATAGTCGCGCCGGCGGCGGTAGCGCTCCTGCACCTGCTGTAGGTAGCTATCTGGCAAGGCCAAAGCGGTCTCGGCCGCCTTTTGCAGGGCGCCAAAAATGCCGTAGTCGAGGTTGGTTTTCAGGGTGCGCAGGCTCTGGATAATCTGGCGGTTGCCCACCACAAAGCCTACCCGCCAACCGGCCATGTTGTAGGTTTTGGAGAGGGTGTGGAACTCCACGGCCAAGTCCTTGGCGCCAGGGATCTGCAGCAGGCTGGTGGGCCGGTAGCCGTCAAAGGCCAGCTCGGCATAGCACAGGTCGTGCACCAGGAGGAGGTCGTAGCGGCAAGCAAACGCCACCACTGCTTCAAAAAAGGAGCGGGTCGCCACCGCTGTTGTCGGGTTGTTGGGGTAGTTAAAGTAGAGCAGCCGCGCTTGCTTAGCCACCTCCGGCGGGATCTCCTGCAGGTCAATGAGCCACCCTTTTTCCGGACGCAGCAGCAGTGGGTAGATCTGGCCGCCGGCAATCAGGGGACCGCGAAAATGGGGCGGGTAGGCAGGGCTAGGCACCAGCACCAGATCCCCTGGATCCACGTAGGCCAGGGCCAGGTGGGTCAGGCCCTCTTTGGATCCCAATAGAGGCAGCACCTCGCCATTGGGATCCAGCTCCACCCCGTAGCGGCGCCAATACCACTCGGCAATTGCCTGGCGAAAGCTAGCCGTGCCCTCGAAGGGTGGGTAGCCGTGGTGAGCGGGATCGGCAATGGCGGCCTGGGCCGCCTCCACCACCGGCTGGGGGGTGGGGCCATCGGGGTTGCCCATGCCCAGATCGATCAAATCCAACCCCTGCTGGCGGGCGCGGGCCTTCAGCTCATCCAAGCGGGCAAAGACATAGGCAGGCAGTTTGTTCAGCCGCTGGGCAGGGGCGAGGGCACGGTTCATAGCAAGGAGGGGAAACGAGTGCAGCCGGTGTCTGATGGGAGGTTAGCTACCTAACTTACCGCCAGAGCTGCCTTCAGGGCAATGATTGAGATCAGCGGGTTTGGGCATCTGGGATCCCAAAGGCTAGGATAGAAGTCTGGGTTCGGCTTTTTGGCAAGCGGAGCAGTGGCTTTACCCCTTGTAGCCGTTGTGGGTCGCCCCAACGTGGGCAAATCCAGCCTCGTCAACCGCCTGGCGGGGGTGCGCTCGGCCATTGTCCACGACGAGCCGGGCATCACGCGGGATCGCCTCTACCAAGAGGTGGAGTGGAACGGGCGCCGCCTGCGGGTGGTGGATACCGGCGGCCTGGTCTTCGGCGACGACAGCGAGTTTTTGCCCCACATCCGTCAGCAGGCCATGGCGGCGATGGCCGAGGCCCACGCTGTAATCTTTGTGGTGGATGGCCGCGAGGGGCTGACCCCTGCTGACAAAGAATTGGCCGATTGGCTGCGCAGACAACCCCTGCCGGTGGTGGTGGCCGTCAACAAGTGCGAGTCGGGGCAACTGGGCCTGGCGCAGGCGGCGGCTTTTTGGGAGTTGGGGCTGGGGGAGCCGATCCCTTGTTCTGCCGTCCACGGCAATGGGGTAGCCGAGCTGTTGGAGGCGGTGCTGCCTCACTTGCCCGAAGTGGCCCAAGAAGCCGCAGATGAGCCGGATCCCATCGCCGTGGCCATTGTAGGGCGGCCCAACGTAGGCAAGTCCAGCCTGCTCAACCGCCTGGTGGGATCCGAGCGGGCCATTGTCAGCCCCATTGCTGGCACCACCCGCGATGCCGTTGACACCCTGGTGGAGTGGGAGGGGCAGAGCTATCGTCTCATCGACACGGCTGGGATCCGCAGAAAAAGCCGGGTGGAATATGGGGTGGAGTTTTTCAGCATTAACCGCGCCTTCAAAGCCATCCAGCGCTCGGACGTGGTGCTGCTGGTCATTGACGCCCTGGAGGGGGTAACCGAGCAGGATCAGCGGTTGGCTGGCCGCATCGAAGAAGAAGGCCGCGCCTGCATCATCGTTGTCAACAAGTGGGACGCGGTGGAAAACAAAGATACTCACACCATTAACGAGTACACCCGCGAGATCCGCGAGCGGCTTTATTTCATTGACTGGGCACCCCTGTTGTTTGTCAGCGCCCTCACGGGGCAGCGCACCCACAAGATCTTTGCCGAGGTCAACACAGCGGTAGCCGCCCATCGCAAGCGCATCGCCACCTCCGTGGTCAATGAAGTTCTCCAGGATGCCCTCGCCTGGCAGTCACCCCCCGCCAACCGCCAGGGCAAGCAGGGCAAAATCTACTACGGCACCCAGGTGGCGGAGCGGCCTCCCACCTTTCTCCTGTTTGTCAACGATCCCGATCTGTTCAAAGAGAACTACCGCCGCTACCTGGAAAAGCACTTCCGGCAAAACCTCGACTTCACCGGTACCCCCATTCGCTTTCGCTGGCGCAGCAAATCCGAGCGCCTGGTGGGACGGGCAGTGCAAAAATTGGAGGGTTCCCTGGCCTCTCGTTAGGCCCTCTGGTGGACGAAGCTCTCTTCTGAAAGCGTATGGCTGTGGATCCCAACGTCAAAACCCTGGTGGAGAATCGCCGCGCCCGCTTCGAGTACGAGATCTTGGAGACCTACGAAGCCGGGATCCAACTGACCGGCACAGAGGTAAAGTCCATCCGAGCGGGCAAAGCCAACTTGCAAGACGCTTTTGCCCTCTTTCGCGATGGCGAGGCCTGGCTGCACAACTTGCATGTTGCCCCCCACGGAACTGCCAGCAAGGTGTTTAACCACGACCCGACCCGCCGCCGCAAGCTGTTGTTGCACCGCCGCGAGATCGACCGGCTGCGGGGCCTGGTGGAGCAAAAAGGCCTGACTGTGGTTCCCCTGCGGCTGGTGCTCAACCGCGGCTGGATCAAGGCTCACCTAGGCGTGGCCCGCGGCAAAAAGCTCCACGACAAGCGACAAGCAATTAAGGAACGGGAGACGCGGCGGGAGATCCAGCGGGAGCTCAAGGGGCGCTAGGGCCCGACAAGCTCCTGGCAGCTCCTATTTTCCGAGGGGGGTGGCCCAAAGCCGCTGGAGCCCTTCGTGGCAACAATTTCCAGTTTTCCTCTCCCTCAGGGAGAGGGGCTGGGAGTGAGAAATCCTCCGCTAGGATTGGAAGCGAGATCCGACTCGGTCGGCTGCAAAGGCACCACTGGGAAATTCTAGGCGCCGGGGAGAGGAAAGAAGCGGTCGGTGGCCTTGACCCGCTCACACCAGGCGCGGATGTTGGGGAAGGGCTTGAGGTCAAACCCGCCCTGCTCGGCCACATGGGTATAGGTAAACAGGGCCAGATCGGCGATGGTGTAGCGGTTGCCCACGAAGAACTCCTTCTCCCGTAGGTGGCTTTCCATGATCTCCAGAGCCTCGGTACCGAGTTTCAGGTTCTGGGCAATTAGCTCGGCATTGGCCTCGGCCTGGCCGGCTCGCACCCAAAAGCGGGTGGTGGCAATGTAGCGGGCAATGCGGGTTTGTTCAAAAAGGAGCCATTTCAAGATCTCGGCCCGCTCCAGCCGCGTCTGGCCATAGAGGGGAGTGTCCTCTGCTAGGTAAACCAAGATTGCGGCTGACTCGGCCAAGACGGTGCCGTCTTCCAGCTCCAAAGCCGGGATCTGCCCCAGGGGGTTCTTGGCCAGGTACTCGGGGCGGCGATTTTCTCCGACCCTGGAGTTGACCTCAACCGTCTCGTAAGGGATCCCCAACTGTTTGAGAAGCAGCTCTACTTTGTAGCAATTCCCGGAGGTCGGGATCCCATACAGTCGCAGCATTGCCGTTAACCTCAACGTGCAGCATCCCCATCAATACCACCAGATAGCTCAACCTCAGCCACAAAACCCCTTCACGTTTCAACGCGGTAGCCGAAGTCGCGCAGCAGGTGCTCAGAGCGCCGCCAGTGGGGCCGCACCTTGACGAACAGCTCCAGGTACACCTTGCCGGCAATGAGCTTTTGAATCTGGAGGCGGGCGGCCTGGCCAATTTGCTTGAGCCTTTCCCCCCCTTTGCCGATGAGGATCCCTTTTTGCGAGTCCCGCTCCACGTAGAGGGTGGCCAGGACGCGGGTGACGGTGGGGGTTTCTTCCACCTGGTCGATGGTGACGGCCACCGAGTGGGGCACCTCCTCGCGGGTGTGCAAGAGAACTTGCTCGCGGATCAACTCCGCCATGATAAACCGCTCCGGCTGATCCGTCACCAGATCCGGGGGATAGTAGTAGGGCCCAGGGGGCAGCAGGTCGACGGTGGCCTGGATGAGGGGCGCCAAGCTGCCGGGATCCAACGCCGACACCCAGACGACGGGGGCACCGGGGCGCAGGGCTTGGTAGCTCTCTTGGTGGGCCTGGCGCGCGGCAGACTCTTTGGGCAGCAGATCGGCTTTGTTGCAGACGAGGATGCAGGGGGTCGCGCTGGGGATCCGCTCGGCGATAAAAGCATCCCCCCGCCCTGCCGGCACCGAGCCATCCACCACGAAGAGGACGACATCCACGCTCCCAATGGCAGCCTGGGCGTTGTGTACCAAGATCTCCCCCAGGCGGTGGTGGGGCTTGTGGATGCCAGGGGTGTCCACCCAGATGATCTGGGCTTGCGGCAAAGAGAGGATCCCCCGCAGGCGGTTGCGGGTGGTCTGGGCCACGGGAGAAGTGATGGCGATCTTCTGGCCCACCAGAGCGTTCATCAAGGTGGACTTGCCCACATTGGGCCGCCCGATGAGCGCCGCAAATCCCGACTTAAACCCCGGTGGGGCGACCGGGATCCCCGACAGCCCCGCCTCCCCCCGGCCACCCTCTTGTCCCCTCGTGTACGGGGGGATGTAGGGGGGGGCCAGCTCTGGCGGCGCTTGGGCCGCCCCTTCCTGCCACCCTTCCTCTGGAGCGGGATCCCGAAGAGGGGGATGGCCGCGTTCCCGTCGCTCTTCTTCCATCGTGCCCCCTATCTCTGGTAGCCGGACCAGGACTGCGCCTGGCTACTGTCAAAGGCCAGGGAAACCTCAGGCAACTGCAGGGAGAGGGATCCCAGCTCGGCCAGGGTGGTGCCGGGGTAGTAAAAGGCGAGGATTTGCGCCGCGTTCAACCCCCGCCGCGCCAGGGTGTAGGCGCCGTACTGGCTCAGCCCCACCCCGTGGCCAAAGCCGCCGCCGATAAAGCGGTAGCCTGTCAGCCGCCCGCTCTGTTTCAGGGGTTCCACGCGAAACAGAGTGCTGTACAGGCGGGGAAAAGCCAGGCGCACCTGATCCTTGCGCAAAAGAATCGAGTGGAGCCCTTGGGGCGTCTGCAAGTCCACGTGCAGCGCCTGCACCCGACCACTGACCGAGCGCTCCAGGACGTGCAGCCCCTGGATGGTCATCCACTCGGGGAGAGGGATCCCGAGGTACTCTTGAGCGGCCCGCAGTTGGGCGTTTAGCTCCTCCAGCGACTGAGAAAACTCCCAGCGGAAGAGGCGCGATACCCCTGCTTCGTTGAAACCCTCTCGCCGGGCCAGAAAGGCCTTGAAGTCGCTCTCCTGCCGCAAATCGAAGGGCTGATCGGGCTGGTGGGCGATATCCACCTGCGGGCGCAGGTAGGGGCGCGGCTCTCCGTCCCAAACCTCTTCAAAGCCTGCCGAGATGCCGCCGTTGGTGGAAGAATAAACGGCATCCACCAGCTCGCCCTTGTAGGTGAGCACCAGGCCGCTGGTCTGGCGAATCGCTTCGTCGGCCCGCGGATGGGTGCCGCTCAGCCCCTTGTAAACCTGGCAATGGGTATTGGCGCAGAGCTGATAATCGTCAACCTGAAAGCGGTGGAGGTTCTTGAGGGCGTAGGTGCGCGCCAAAATCGCCTGGGCGGCCATCGCGGCAAAAGGGGCCCCTGGCCCCACCTCGTGGGGAACTACCCCCCGCAAATAGGTTTCCAGAGGCACGGCATTGACCACAGTGTAGCTGCCGTAGGCATTGGGCTGAAAGGTAATGGATCCGGCATAGTAGTGGTCGTTCACCCGTAGATAGCCGGCATCAGAGGTCACCTTGAGGCGGGTGCGGTGGTAGCGAAAGTGTTCATGGATCCAGCTCAGCTCCGCCCGTTCGCGTCGCTCCTGCACCTCGAGCCGCACACGGGGGATCCCTTCCTTCTGGGCATACTGCTGAATCTGGATCAGTTGTTGCGGGGTGTAGGCGCGGTTGGCCCACACCTGCCATTCTTGCGGCTGGGCGATCTCGGTGCTGATGCCCAGAGACTGCCAATGGTTGGCGTTGGCCTCGGCACTCTCAAAACTTTTGTGGCTGCTGAGGATTAGACGGTATACGGTTTCCGGGGTGGTCAGGGCGCGATTGACAATGCCGATGCTGACCCGAGGCGTTCGCTGGGTCTGGGTGCTGCCGTCTGCTTGAGGGAATTCCAGGGTGAGAAGGGATCCCGTCGGCGCCGCCAGCTCCACCTGATCCGTCTCAGAACGGCCAAAGCGTTGCACAATGCCTATGTGCAGGATTGGGTTTTCGGGGGTGGCCGCCGTGGCAAAGGTCTCTTCGCCAACGCCGGTCGCGTCGGCGGCATGGAGCGCCAAGGCCGTCAGCAACAGGCCCAAGCCGGAAATGAGGGTGCTCTGTTTGCGCCAGCGGGACGGAGCCCCTAAAAACCGACGGGGTTTGGCAGTGAGAGCCTGACAACTGGCCATGGCCGCTTTATCCTAAAACACACCCTGTCGATTTTACCCCCATCTTTTTTGGCCTACCTGCAGCGGTTGCGTCAGCAGTGGGGAGCACCATGGATGCTTTTCCTTGCCTGTCTGTTGCCAACAACGGTGATGGATTCCCAATCGCGACAGTGGGACGGAGTTCCTACTTGGCTCGTTCTTCTCTGCACAAGGGATCCGGCTGGAGGCTGGGCTGGGATCCCACCCGTTCCCCTTTTGTTGCGCTGGTGGGGGGAGAAACCTGGGCGCTGGAGCTCACTCAGGAGGAGTGGCAAGCGTTTGTGCAGGGGGTGCAGCGCCTGCAGCAGGATATGGAGGCCATCGCCTCCCAACTGATGGCGGAGGAGGGCATTACGCTGGAGCAGACTTGCCCTGCTTTGACGTTGATTGCCAGCGGCAGCGCCACCGCCTGGGGCCTCTACGTGCAATTGCATCAAGGCCGGCGCGGAGAAGGTTTTTGGCCTGCTGATGTTGTCCCTGAGCTATGCCAGGCCCTCGCCCAATGCTTTCAGGAAGCTCTCTAGCCCCCTGAAGCCTGCAGTCTGGATCCCTGCCTGAGAGAACCCATGGATCTGCACCATCTGCACACCTACATTCGTCCCCAACAGCTTGAGGACTTGACCGCATGGGATCCCGGCTGGAACTGGCTGGCCGGGGGGACTTGGCTCTTCTCACAGCCGCAACCCCACCTGCGGGGACTGATCGATTTGCATCCTCTGGACTGGAACGAGCTGGAAATCAGTGCAGAAGGGTTAAAACTGGGGGCAACCTGTACCTTCCAGCAACTGTTGCAATACGATTGGCCACCCCATTGGCCAGGGATCCGCGCCCTGTGCGAGGGAATGGCGTCTTTGGCCTCTTTTAAGGTGGCCCACTTGGCAACGATAGGGGGAAATCTCTGCCTGGCCCTGAGTGTCGGTGTCGTAGCACCCGTGTTGATCGCTCTTGAGGCCACCTACACGCTGATCGATCTGCAGGGATCCCTGCGCCACATCCCCGCTCAGGACTTTCAAACCGGCCCCCAACAAACTCTGCTGCAGCCGGGGGAAGCCTTGCGATCCATCTGGATCCCGGCCCAACGGCTGCGCGGCCCCAGCACCTTTCAACGGCTCGGCATCACCCAAACGGATCCCGCCTTGGTGATCGTCGCTGGATCCCGCGATCCCGACTCAGGCGATTATCGCTTCGGACTCAATGCCGCCCTTTCGCCCCCACAACTGATCCAGATGGGATCCCGGCCCGATCCAGAACATCTTCCCCAACTTTTGGCAGAGCAAGCCCACGGCTGGATCGCGGATTTTCGGGCCAGCGCCCTTTACCGCCAACGCATGAGCGAGGTATTGATTCGCCGCTGTCTGGCAATCTTGCTCCGAGAGTAAGCCTGACCTCCCTGACCAAATGAGAGAGGATAAATTCATCTGCTGAGCTCCCAAAAACGAATGACCCATGAGAGTCCGCGGCGGCAGCAAGTGCCACCCCACAGACAACCGCGAAAATAGTTCACAGTGAACCCAGCTTTATCTGAGCTTAAAACTTGAGGCCAGTTTATAAAAAACTTACCCACAGTTGATAGCCAGTGAGGTTTTGGATTCAGGAGTTCGCGTGATTTGACAGGGAAAGTTTTGGATCCGCAAAGGGTAACCTGAAACCAAGGAAAGGCTGGAATACTGGGGCAAGCTCCTTTGGGTTTAGCTAAGTGCCTGATTTCTCCCGAAGCGGGACTGGAACTGCTATGAGTCGGTTTTCCCCTCATGAAGTGTATCTCCGGAGAATCCTCTTTCGTCTGGCCACTGCGGCTCCTCGTGGCATGACATTGATCGAGTTGCTGGTGGTCATCGTGATTGTCGGTACTCTCTGCGCGGTGGCCATTCCCAACCTGCTCAACCACATTCGCCGCTCCAGAGTTGCTGAAGCCCAAACAGCTTTGGCGACCATTGGCCGCGCTTCAGAAACCTTCCGCATGGATTTTACGGTTTATCCTTCCAGCTACGCCGATATTCAATTCGGAGGGATCCACGGGGATCGTTATCTGCAAGATCCCTGGCAAGCCCCCAACTATCGTCTCCCCGAAGTTGTTCCTCCCACTCCTGGCCCAAGCGGCATTCGTTGGATGACGGAGTCTCACACCTACACAGCTGCTGGTGGGGATCCCCTGCGCTGTGACATTGGCCTCGGGGATCGCCAGCAAGAGGTTCTGGTCTCTGGCTACGACCTGCACAACTCCTGCAACCTTTATCATTGACTTGCCTGGGCGAGATTTGGCGGCTTGAGGAGACGGGACTGGGCGGACTTGAACCGCCGACCTAGCGCTTAGGAGGCGCTTGCTCTATCCATCTGAGCTACAGCCCCTTGTCGAACATCCTACTGCTCTTAGCCCCCATCTCAGATTACAGCCCTTTTGCAGATGAGGTGATACCCGACCAGTTCTCATCATGCCCCAACTGGGTCTGGCGTTATCGGTTGTGTTGTTGACATTGACCTGCTAGACATCTTCTGTGATGCTAAGAAGTGTTAAGCTAAGGACTTGGATCCCAAACCGAGGTCAGCCCTATGGAATCCCTTTCTGATCCCTTCGTCAATCCCCCCATTTACTCTGCCATCGCCTTATTCAGCTTTTTTGCTGTTATCTTTGGCATCATTTTCAAGGACAATTTGGAATACCAGGTGGCCCTTTGGCAGCTCAACCGGGATAGCCAAGCGCAAATTCGCTACCGCACTCCTGGGGTGATCCTCACCTACAGTCTCTGCTGCCTGTTTACCTCTGGGTTTGTGGCCGCGTGTCTGAACGTGTTTGGCCTGTCTATGGCCTTGGCCGCCTGCGTCGGTGGGATCCTAGTGTTGAGCACGGCAGGCTTGGTGTGGTGGCAGTTGGGATCCCTGATGGCTCTGTTGGCTGCCGGTGGATCCCAGGCCATCGATATTGACTCTTACGGAGCAGGGGCCATTTTGGATTCTGAGGCGGCAGCACCCCCCGAGGGAGAATAGGATCTTGGAGTAGTCTTACCCCATGCCCTGGTCTAGCTGGATCAGCTGGATCCAGAAGAGCGTGCCTACAGAGTAGAGAAAGCTTAAGAAGTTTCTGGCCAACTTGTTAAAACGAGAGAACAAGTGCCAGCTCAGCTTTTGAAAAACGCCTCTTTCTGTAAAAAATTACAAATTATAGTCATTTCAAACTAGACTGGGACACTCCCCAAGCGTTCCGCCTCGCCTCCGTGACCGCTCCCAGAGGAGAGGGGAGCTAGAAAGCAATACAACGGAAATGTTTCATCCCTGTTTAAAATGACTATACTGGTTACAATCTCTCGCCACCCTCCTATTTTTCCCAGAAAAAATTACCACTTGACCCCTCTATCCTTTTCCTTTACTTAGGCATTCTGGCTTCACTTGACTTCAGCTTGCTAGCCTTGCCTTGATGCAAAATAAGCAACGGAAAAAGGCTACCACTTAAGCAAGTTGAAGCTCTCCATATCGATAGTGGCGCGGTTGCGGTAGATCCCCAGCACGATGGCCAAGCCCACTGCGGCCTCGGCAGCCGCCACAGTGATGACAAACACCGAGAACACCTGGCCGCGAATCATCGCTGAATCGACAAAGTTGGAGAAAGCCATGAAGTTCAGGTTCACCGCATTGAGCATCAGCTCAATCGACATCAGGACGCGAATCGCATTGCGGCTCACAATCAATCCGTAAATACCAATGCAGAAAAGAATCGCTGCCACTACCAAGAAAAACTGCAGTTGCAACATCGCGATGAGCTCCATGTAGATACACAATGACAGGGGCCTCGGGAAAGCTCTAGGTTTTATGGCCGAGAGCAGTCAGCTTTAGCGGGTGCTCACCAGCTCTGCCGGTCGTTCTGACTCTGATTCCAGCTGGGGTCGGGCCCGCTCCAGCAAGCTCAGATCCCCTTCTCCGGCTTGGGGAAGAACAAACTCCCGCCGCGCCAAGACAATGGCCCCAATCAACGCCATCAGCAGCAAAACAGAAGCCAGCTCAAAAGGCAGAAGATAATCGCTGAAGAAGTGGCCGCCGATCACCAACACACTGCTCAAAGGTTGGATCGGCTGCAGCGGCCAAGGGGTGTTCAAAGCCATCGCGGCTAGAAGGGCAAACAGACCCAAACAGACCACCGCCGTCACTCCGTTGCGCAGCCAGCCCAGCTTCAGAGGAGCAAAGTTGTAGCGCCGATTCACCAACATGATGGCAAACAGGATCAACACATTAACCGCGCCGACGTAGATCAGAACTTGGGCTGCGGCCACAAAATCGGCATTCAAGAGGAGATACAACCCGGCCATGCTCAGGAAAACGCCCCCGAGCAGAAAACCGGAATAGACAATGCTGGGGGCCCAAACCACGCCTAGCGCGAAGCCAATGGCCATCGCCGATAGCACCACAAACGTAACCAGTTGTACGCCTTCTCCGAGGGTCATGAGAGATCCGTCCTTAGCCAGTTTCTATTGCTGCTCCCTTACCACTGTACTGTCCTGGCGGATTTAAGAGAAGCCCGACTCCTTTTTCAGATCGATAGAGAAATCTCTAGAGTTGGGTCTCACCAACTGCCGCCCGCTCCGCCACCTCCGCTGCTACCGCCACCGAAGTCTGAATCTCCACCTGAATCTCCACCGAAGTCTGAATCTGTGTCTGTGTCGCTGAGCTCGGGGATGACCACCTCTCGCTCGCTGCGGTACCCGCAGATAGGACAGCTCAGGATTTCCAGCTTCAAGCCGCTAGAGGAATAGGTGGCTTCCCTGAGAACCTGGGTGGTGAGGTCGAGGGTGAGAGCTTGACACCGGGGGCAATAGAGGTGGCGATAAAATGCATTCTCGCGAACAACCACAGCTGCCCCCTGACAGCTAGGGCAAAACCAGCCGTAGTAGCTGGCTCTGCCCCGGCTTTTGGCTAAGCGATCTCCCGGGGAGAGGCACGTATCGAGAACTTGCGCCTGGATGGGGCGCATGGGTCGACCGCAGCTTTGGCAGACCACGGGCTGAAAGGGGATCCCCCGCTTCTGGCACAGGGTGCCGTCGGTCACCACAGCCGCCAGGAGGGGCAGCGTCAGCACCAGCCAGTTGCCACTGGCCGACATCAGGAAGAGGCCAAGGCAAAGGGAGCCGGAATAGAGAAACAGTCGAATGGGATCGCTCTGGAGCGAAGAGAGAGCAGCCGCCTCTTGAGTTCGACGGGTCAGGGGGATAGCTCGTCTTGTCCCTCGCTCGGCCTTTAGGTAGACCGGCAAGCGGGAGCGCTGCCACCCCACCCCTAGGATGATGATCCCCAATAGCAGCAGGATCCCTTCCAGTGAGCTTTGAGCGGCAGCCAGGGATCCCGCTCCAACCGCTTGAGGAACGGTTGCAGGGGAAAGAGAGGTGGAAGCCTGCTGCCCCTGCAGGGCTGAGGCCAACTGCCGTACTCCCGCTAGGGTGCCGCCGTCGAAGTCTCCGGCGCGAAACCTGGGCAGGATTTGCTGGTCGATAATCTGCTGAACCTGGCTGTCGGGGAGGAGGGTGGTCAAGCCTCTGCCTGTCTCAATCTCTATCCGCCGATCTCCTACCGAGACGAGGAACAACACGCCGTTGTTGCGGCCAGCCTTGCCAATGCCCCAGTAGTTGAATAGTTGCGTAGTGAACGCTTTCGGTGTGGCATATCCCTGGGTATTGGGTACCGTAACCACCGCCATCTCGGCACCGGTGCGCTGCTCAAGCTGGGTGATAAGGCGGTTCAGCTCGTTTTCAGTGCTACTGCTGAGGATATTGGCGGTGTCGGAAACCCACCCTCCATACTGACGGCGGGGGTTGGGCACTTGTTCAAGGGTAATGGCCCAAGCGGGCTGCGGCAGTAAGAAAATGCCTAGCAAAACTGCCGCCCAAACTTTTGGCATGGCCTACCTGGCTGAGCGCTGCCTTGGTTTTAGCACAGCTATTGGGGATGGAGAGGGTAGCAGTCTCTTGCTGCTTTGCCTTTGGTGTTTGTCGACACAAAAAATAGCGCTGGGACGAGTCTTGGCTTTCCTCTTTTCGCAGGGGAAAGAGGCTAGAGCTCTAAGCAAGGGAAAATCTTCTTCGGTCTAGCTGCAAAGCCTTCCGGATTTTTCTGCACAACTCTTTTTCAGCAAGAGTCAAGCTATTTCTTGCTCCCTCGATGGTTGATTAGAAACCAGAAACTAAGCCAGCAGTGCGGGCCAGGCTTCTTCTTGCCATTCCACCTCAAAGCACTCCTGGGCCATGCGGAGAAAATGCTCAATCAACTCAGGGATCCCTGGCGCCGTGGGGCAAATGTCGTACACGCCAATCACTTGCGATCCGGGCAGGTACCGTTCCCACAGCTCGGGATTGGGCCGCAACAGGAGGGATCCCTGTTGCAGGATCCCCCAGGGTTGCCACAGTTGGGCGTTGCCCATCAGCTTTTTGCGCTGCCAGCTTAGATCGGCGCGGGTACGGGAGGCAAAGCAACTGATTTTATTGCGGTAGCCTGGATTTGGGGTTGGGCGGTTCTGACCATCCGTCCGGCTGGGAGCAGAAACAGGCGGATCCACTTCAACGCCTAGCGCGGCCAGCCCCTGAACCCAAAAGCGGCAGCAGAAGTCGTACACGCAGGCTCGCTGCAAACGGGGTAGGCGAGCTTGGAGGTAAGAGAGGGGCAGCACCAAGCTGTAGGTGAGCTCTGCCCCCTCTTCAGCCGCCTGATGCAACACCGCCCTTCCCCCCGTGGGCCGGCGCACCACTGGGATCCCTGGCGGGGGATCCCAAACCTGATGCCTGCCTAGAGAAAGGGTGAGCCGATCCCAGCCATAAAAGCGCAAGTAGGGCCTAGGGGCGTGGCGCAGCCGCTGCAAAAGCCAAAAGTCCTGTTCCATTTGCCAGTTGCCAGCGGCCACACGATACGGCAGCCAAGAGCCCTGGGATCCCATCAAGCTTTGGGAAACTCAGCCTGGAGCTGCTCATCGTACTCATCGGCCAAGCTGGCCACAAGGGTGATGGCGCGCGAGATCTCGCCAGCGCTGAGCCCTTCCAGAGTGCGGTGGTGGTTTAGCACCACTTGGTTGTTCCAGATGCAAAAACGGGCTTCCAGAGTTTCGCTCCAGTTTTTCTCCAGCAGCTTCTGCATGAGCTTAGCCGGCTCCGCCACTGGCAGAGAGAGCACGGGAGACCACACCAACAGGGTATCTTCGGGGGATTCGCCGCTCAGGTGGACGAACACTTCCACGCTGCCGTAGGTGAATTTCCAGGTGTGGCCCTGCTCGTGGTTCTCGTAGGCGGCATCTTCTTTGAGGCTGGAAACTACTGCTGAGACAACTTCAACGTAGCGAGGGGGCTCTTCCATCAGGCCTGGAAAACCTTCTGGAGAACGGTCGATGAGCGGCTCGCTGTAGACCATGGTCTTTCCCCTACTCCCTGTCTAACCACCTTAACTATACTGCCTAGCCCTCCCACCTACCTGCCATGCTGCCGGATCCGGCTCAGGCCAGAATAGAACTGTTCGCGGTTGGGAAGGTTACCTATGCCCCAGCCTGACGTTCAAGGACGCACCCTCGCTTATGAGGCGGGCGCCAACCTGCGCCAGGTGCTGCTGCAAGCCGGGATCCCGCTCTACAACCCGCCGGCTCCTATCCTCAACTGCCGCGGTCTGGGCACCTGTGCCGTACAAATCGAAGGGGCTGTTTCCCCTATGGGCTGGCGAGAGCGGGCCCGCCTGTCTTTGCCACCCCACCAACTCCCGTCCACGGCGGCGGCCCAGGACGGCAACGGGCTGCGCTTGGCCTGTCAGGTGCAGGTGCTGGGAGATCTCAAAGTCACCAAATGGCCAGGCCTGTGGGGACAGCGGATCCCGCCCGCCTCTCAAACCTGAGGATTCTCAAAAACCTAAGGGAAGCCCTATGGAAACTCCATCCCACCCCTCCCAAAAGGCTGTCGGCATTTTGGGGGCCCTGCCGGAAGAAGTGGCCATGCTCACCCAAGCAATGGAGATCAACTCTATCCATACCCATCTGGGGCGGCAGTTCCATCAGGGATCCCTGGCCGGACAGCCGGTGGTGGTAGTTCAAGGGGGGGTGGGCAAGGTGCGAGCGGCAACTACGGCAGCCCTGTTGGTGGCCCACTTCCCTTTGCGGGGCATTATCTTTACCGGCGTGGCCGGCGCCTTGGCCGATCACCTGCAGATGGGGGATGTGGTGCTGGCCCATGCCGCCATCGAGCACGATTTCGGCACCGGACGGCCCGAAGGCTTTGTCTTGGGGATCGACTTTATCCCTGAGTTGCGCCATCCTCTAGCGGAGGCCGATAGTGCCCTTTACGACCTGATCGTGGCCCAAGGGGAGCGGATCCCTCTTCACCCGCTGCAGGGGCGGCAGCCGGTCATCCACCAAGGCCTGGTGGCCACGGGCGATGTATTTGTGGCCGACGCCAAGCTCCGGCATCAAATTCGCGAGCGCACCGGAGCCCTGGTCGTGGAAATGGAAGGAGCGGCGGTGGTACGGGTGGCGCAAGAAGCTGGGATCCCTTGTCTGCTGGTCCGATCGGTTAGCGACATAGGGAGCGATACCGATTTCCTAACTTTTTTTCAGACAGCGGCTCTCAACTCGGCAGCGGTGGTTCACAGCGTTCTACAGAGCTTGCCTCCCCCTCCTTAGAAAAACGCAGCGCGGCTAGCCGTGGGGAGGAAGCGACGCCTGCCAACAGAGGTCAGATTACTCCCTGTCTGTAAGCTAGCTGATACATTTACGCTGAACACTGCTGAGCATTACTGCTCAGCGGTGAAGCGATAGCATTCTGTCCGTTTCCGTTGTCACTACGCGACGCTGACGCGACCGCGCTACTCGGACGGAGTCCAAACAGAAAGGCGGTATCCCGCAAAGCCCTGAGCATAACACCCAGAGCGCCTTGCCAATCTCGTGGTAGCCTATGGTTGCACTT